>NZ_QKML01000010.1:0-237195 GCF_003208455.1 Rhizobium sp. UGM030330-04 | reverse complement strand
ACTGGAGGTCAACCATGAACATCAAGAGCCTTCTGATCGGCTCCGCTGCAGCTCTCGCAGCAGTATCCGGCGCACAGGCCGCTGACGCTATCGTCGCTGCCGAGCCCGAGCCCCTGGAATATGTTCGCGTCTGCGACGCTTTCGGCACCGGCTTCTTCTACATTCCCGGCACCGAAACCTGCCTGAAGTTCGGCGGTTACATCCGTTTCCAGACCGACTTCGGCCGCGACGCCAAGGGTACGTCTGACTGGAACTCGTTCACGCGCGCCCAGTTCGAAGTTGACACCCGCACCGACACCGAACTCGGTGCTCTGCGTGGCTTCATCGGCTTCCGCGGCAATGCCGACAACGGCACTGCTTCTGGTTCGAGCGTCTTCGTTGACCAGGCCTTCATCGAACTCGGCGGCCTGAAGGTCGGTAAGTTCTACAGCTGGTGGGATGACGATCTGAATGGCGAAACCGACATTCTGTCGACCAACACCCTGTTCAACTCGATCAAGTACACCTACGACGCAGGTTCTTTCCAGGCTGCGATTTCGGTTGACGAGCTCGAAGGCCAGTATGGTCAGTTCCAGTACGGTCCGGACAACAACGTCGGCCTCGGCGGCATGATCGGCGCCAAGTTCGGTGCTGTTACGGCTAACCTGATCGCCAGCTACGACTTCGACGCAGAAAATGTTGCGATCCGCGGCATGCTGTTTGCAGATATCGGTCCGGGCACCTTCGGTCTTGCTGGTATCTGGGCTTCTGGCGACAACGCTTACTACGCGAAGTCTGAATGGGCCGTTGCCGTTGAATACGCGATCAAGGCTACCGACCGCCTGACGCTTACCCCCGGCTTCGAATACCTCGGCAAGCTCGACGTCAACCCTGCTGACGGCGACTTCGTTGGCGACCGTGACGCCTGGACTGCTGGTCTGACGGTTGATTACAAGATCACCGACGGCCTGAGCACCAAGATCACCGCGAACTACTACGACGAAGATGGTGCTGACGACGAAGTCACCGGTTTCGTCCGCCTTCAGCGCACGTTCTAATCTGATCTGACATTGTCAGTGATGGAAAGCCCGGCTCTCGAGCCGGGCTTTTTCGTTTGAGGGTGACGCGTGTGGATATGCGCATCGGCGAATATCCGGAACACAAAAAAGCACCGGGCCAGCCGATGCTTCACTGTTTGATAGGGTGATATCTGCCGATAGGTCCGGTTTTTATCCCGCACGCCCGTGGCGCAGATCATCGACAATATCGGCCTGTTGCCCCAGCCTGGTCTTGTAGACCTGATAATTCTCCATCACCCGCTGCACATAGTTGCGCGTTTCGGGGAAGGGGATGCGCTCGATCCAGTCGACCACTTCGTCGATAGGCTTGCCGCGCGGGTCGCCATAACGGGAAATCCATTCCGGCACGCGCTTGGGCCCGGCATTATAGGCGATGAAGGTGAGGATATAGGAGCCGCCGAAACTGTCGATCTGCTCGCCGAGATAATGGGCGCCGAGCGTGGCGTTGTAGCCCGCATCGCTGGTCAGCATCGCCTGCGTGTAGGGCAGGCCATGGCGGCCGGCCACGCCCTTGGCGGTTCCCGGCAGAAGCTGCAGCAGGCCGCGGGCATTGGCGGAGGAAACGGCGGCCGGGTTGAAGGCGCTTTCCTGCCGCGCGATGGCGTAGGCAAGTGCCTTGCCGGAACCGGCAATATTGGCGCTGGCGGGAATGACGCCGAGCGGATAGGCAAGCGCTGCCGCATCGATGCCGCGGCTGAAGGCCGTCTTGCCGATCTGCAGGGAAACCTGATGGTTGCCGTTGCCTTCCGCCCGCGCCGCCAGAATGGCAAGTTCGCCGGGGCTGTCGAGCTGGTCCGCCAGCGAGCGGTAAAGACTGTCGGCGCGCCAGCCGTAACCCGCCGCCTCCAGCCGGTCTATGGCGCGCACGGCTTCGCGGCCGGCGAAGCGTTCACGGTCGCCGGTGCTGGGGCTCGGATAGGTGACGTTCAGGGTCTTCGTGCCGATTCGCGCGGCGGCCAGCTGGCCATAAAATGTGCCGGGATGGGCAGCGGCCCTGGTGAAGAAATCGCGGGCATTGCCCGGCCCGCCCGCTTCCGCCGCCCGCCCAAGCCAGTAATAGGCGCGAGAGGCCGAAAGGGGCCGGTTCGACGTCTGCAACAAGGTGTTGAAGTGGCGCGAGGCCGCCGCCGGGTCCCGCAGCGCTCTCAGCGCATACCAGCCGGCATGGAACTCCGCATCGGCAATATCGACGGCTGACGTCGCCGAATGATTGGCGACGATGCGATAGGCTTCGGCAAAATCGCCGAGATCGGCAAGACCGCGGGCGACGATACGGCGTTCGTTCCACCATTCGCCGGGATTGACGAGCTTGGCCGTTTCCTTCGGTGCCTGCCGCAGAAGCACGGCGGCTTCCGGATATTTCTGCTGGTTGCGCAGGTTCTCGATGCGCGCGAAGAGATAGGTCGGGTCGTTGCGCCAGGAGGCATCGACCTTGCCCAGCAATGCGCCGGCATTGGCGGACCGCTGCAGCACCGCCGCCCAGGCATTATAAAGCGACTGCGCCTTGCCGAGATCGCCAAAACGTTTCGCCTGGCTGATGCGGCTGCGATACATCAGATAATCCATGCGCGCCTTGTGATCGGCGGGCGTCAGATAGCCTGGAAACTCGGCAAGCACACGGTCTTCCATGTCCTTGTCCATGCCTTCGCTGACCCAGAGCTGGCGAATGAGGCGCTGGGAATCCGCGCCCTTGCCGGAGGAGGCGAACGCCTTGGCGAGCACGACGGTGCCTTCAGCGGTTTCCGGCTGGCTGCTGCCGAAGGCGGCTAGCACCTGCGACGCCGGCGGATCTTCGCGGTAGAGCGCTTTTTCGGAATTGGCGCGTAGCGTCGCCGCACCCGGCCAGCCGGCCAGCTCGCGTTGGGCGGCGGCGATTTCGGCGGAAGCGACATCCTTCTGGCCGGAAACCGCGATGGCCCAGGTGAGAATATGGCGGTCGAGGCTGCCGTTCGGCATGGTGTTGCGCAGCGCGATCGCCCGCGTCGCATCGCGGCTGGAAAGCGCGTCGAGGCCCGCCTTCAGCTGGCTGGTATCGTCGGGACGGTTGAGGCGCGGAATGGCGCCGGTGATTTCGGGCGAGGCCGGCATGAAGGCAGGCACGGTCGGTGCATTCGGTTTGACATAGGGAAGGGGTGCCGCACCTTCCGGCAGCGGCCCGGCCAGCGCGTTCCACACGGTTGCGGCAAGACCCGCCGCCATCAATCCCCAGACTGTCTTTTTCATGCCGTTCTTCATCGTGTAACGGAGTTGCCGACTTTCTTGCTTGTAATATTGCTACATTGCAGCGGGATTGCCGAAAACGGTCTGATGTCCCGCCCGCAAATCTTGGGATTTCAGGCTTAATGAAATCTTAATTGCCGCCCTGCAATTCAATCAACTTTTATTCACCGGCCCGCGAGCGGCGTCTCTTTTCGGTGCGGGCCTTTTGTGCCTGCCGATCACTACCCTGCGACTGTCACACTTCCGACAATTTCGGACAAAATACGCTGCCTTTGCGCTTGTCGGCGCCAAGGGCTGGCACTAATGTGTGCCGGTTTTAACCATCGAATGCGGCCGAAGCATGAACCGGCTCGGCGCCAGGAGCTTTGCATGTTCAAGGGATCAATTCCCGCCCTCATTACCCCGTTCACGGACAATGGCGCCGTGGACGAACAGGCCTTTGCCGCCCATGTGGAATGGCAGATCGCCGAAGGCAGCAACGGCCTTGTGCCCGTGGGCACGACGGGGGAATCCCCGACGCTCTCCCACGACGAGCACAAACGGGTCGTTGAACTGTGCATCGAGGTTGCGGCGAAACGGGTTCCGGTCATTGCGGGCGCAGGCTCCAACAATACCGATGAGGCGATCGAGCTTGCTCTGCACGCGCAGGAAGCCGGCGCGGATGCGCTGCTGGTGGTCACCCCCTACTACAACAAGCCGACGCAGAAGGGCCTGTTCGCCCATTTCTCCGCTGTCGCCGAAGCGGTGAAACTGCCGATCGTCATCTACAACATCCCGCCGCGCTCGGTGGTGGATATGTCGCCTGAGACCATGGGTGCGCTGGTCAAGGCGCACAAGAACATCGTTGGCGTCAAGGATGCCACCGGCAAGCTCGACCGCGTCTCCGAACAGCGCATTTCCTGTGGCAAGGACTTCATCCAGCTCTCGGGTGAGGATGGCACGGCACTCGGCTTCAACGCCCATGGCGGCGTCGGCTGCATCTCGGTCACCGCCAATGTCGCGCCGCGCCTCTGTTCGGAATTCCAGGCAGCGATGCTTGCCGGCGATTACGCCAAGGCGCTGGACTATCAGGATCGCCTGATGCCGCTGCACAAGGCGATCTTCATGGAGCCCGGCGTCTGCGGCACGAAATACGCGCTGTCGAAGACACGCGGCGGCAATCGCCGGGTCCGCTCGCCCTTGATGAGCACGCTGGAACCGGCAACGGAAGCAGCCATCGATGCGGCGCTGAAGCACGCCGGCCTGATGAACTGAGAGACGCCTGAAAGCCTTAAAGGCGCGCAATGGGCCCGCTTCGCGACAGAAGCGGTTCCGCGCGCCTTTTCTTTTTGCGACGACGATACTAAATAGAGGCTCGAAAACCGCTCCGGCCGGCAGGCTGCGGCGCAATAAGAAAAACAAGGGATTGAAATATCATGGCCCCCAAAGGCAGCCAGCGCGTGGTGAACAAGATCGTTGCGGAAAACCGCAAGGCTCGTTTCAACTACGAAATCATCGACACCTATGAGGCGGGCCTCGTGCTGACCGGCACCGAGGTCAAGTCGCTGCGCGAAGGCAAGGCGAATATCGCCGAATCCTACGCCTCGGACGAGGGCGATGAAATCTGGCTGATCAATTCCCATCTGCCGGAATATCTGCAGGCCAACCGGTTCAACCACGAGCCGCGCCGCCGCCGCAAGCTGCTTTTGAGCAAACGCGAAATCAGCCGCCTGCGGGCAGGTATCAACCGCGATGGCATGACGCTGGTGCCGTTGAAGGTCTATTTCAACGAAAAGGGCCGCGCGAAGCTGGAACTGGCGCTCGCCAAGGGCAAGAAGCTGCACGACAAGCGCGAGACCGAGAAGGAACGCGACTGGAACCGGCAGAAGTCGCGGTTGCTGAAAGGCGGTAACGCCTGAGCGGCAGGAAATTTCGCGGCCTAGAGGGTAGCGGCCTTTCGCCACTTGTTCTTCCGTCATGCCGGACTTGATCCGGCATCCAGCCACAGCGCGTCCGCGCTGTGGAACGAGCCCTTTCAGCCCAAGGACTTGGGCTGGCTGGATCCCGGCTCAAGGCCGGGATGACGGGGTGAATGTAGTCTTGTTGTAGTTCAAGCGGCCCGATACGTCCGTTCCACATGCGCCTTCGTCGTCGAAACGCTGAACCGGCTGACAAGTGCGGCCAGATTGGCGCTGACATCGCTCAGACTATGCGTTGCCGCATTGGTTTCTTCCACCATCGCCGCATTCTTCTGGGTCAGGTTGTCCATGCTGTTGATCGCGGCGCTGATTTCCTGAATGCCGACCGATTGCTCCTGCGCCGCCTTGGTCAGCGAGGCGATATGTTCCTGGATGTGATCCACCTTGTTGCCGATGGTATTCAGGGATTCGCCGGTCTTGTTGACCAGCGAGACACCCTGCATCACATCCTCGGAAGATTTGGCGATCAACGTCTTGATTTCCTTGGCGGCGGTGGCGGAGCGCTGCGCGAGTTCCCGTACTTCCTGGGCGACGACGGCGAAACCCTTGCCGGCCTCGCCGGCGCGGGCGGCCTCCACGCCGGCATTCAGTGCCAAGAGGTTGGTCTGGAACGAAATCTCGTCGATGACGGAGATGATCTGGGTTATCTTCTGCGATGAGTCCTCAATAGCCCCCATTGCTTTCACCGCTTCCGTCACCACATCGCGCGAGCGCGCGGCTTCAACGGCCGAGCTTTCGACGATGGCCTTGGCCTCCTCGGAGCGCTGCGCCGACAATTTGGAAATGGTGGTGATCTCCTCGACGGCGGCGGCGGTTTCCTCAAGGGCGGCGGCCTGCTGTTCGGTGCGGCGCGCCATGTCATCGGTTGCCGAGGTCAGTTCGCGCGTATTGCCGGAAATCTTGTTCGCCTCTTCGACGATCTGAGAAAACGCGCCGGAGAGATTGCCGACAGCGGCGTTGAAATTGGCGACGAGCCCTTCGAATTGCGGTGCGGTCTTTTCGCCGATGCTGGAGGTGAGGTCACCATTCGCCAGCCTGTCGAGGGCGCTGTTGAGCAGGGCGAGAACATGCTCCTGCTCCTTCTTCATCTGCGCCTGTTCGGCCTCCACCTTTTGCCGCTCGGCGGCCAGCACGTCGAGATAGACGGAAATCGAATAATCCATGTCGAGGAGGGCGGCCTTGATGGTGGCGGACAGGGCGTCCTTCACCTTTCTGGCCTTCTTTTCCATGAAAAGGCCCTTCAATTCGGACTCGATCAGGGCCTTGACGATACCGTCGAGCATCAGGGCGTAACCGCCAATATACCATCGCGGCTCCAGCCCCAGCCTCGCATGGGTGCGGCCGATGGTGGTCACGGCGTCGGTATAATCCTCGGTGAACGTGCCGGAGGCGATCCTTGCCCAGTGTTTGAGCTGCATGCTTTTAGCGTGCTGGACATGCGCATCGTTGGCGAAGAACTTCGCCGTCTCCGGCACCGAACGAACCTTCGCATAAAAACGGTCGAGAGACGCATCCAGCGAGCCGGTAATGACACCCTTCATGTCTGAGAGATTTTGCCGCTGCTCGTGGCCAAGCCCCAGAAAATTCAGTCTTTCGTCAAGTTGTTGATTGGTTTTCGCTTGGCCGTGCATGTCTGGTCATCCTGATTTGACACCCAATTCAGTTTCCGGTGCCGTTGCGTGATTTAGACACGTCTAAAATTAACCAAGATATAATTTCGAATGGCCAGATTTGATGTTTGTTAATTTAAACGGCAATTTTCCGGCGGCGACGTGGCATGAGCCCCAACAAAAACGCGCCCACCTTTGGGACGGACGCGTTCCTGTAATGTCGGCGTACAAGCCCGGATCAGATCGTCTCGGGGCTTTCGGCGTGGCGGGCAGGGCGCTCGTTCGGGTCGCGCCCGATCTCGGCCTTCAGCGTCATCAGATCGATGAAGTGATCGGCCTGCCGGCGCAGATCGTCGGCGATCATGGCGGGCTGGGTGGCCATGGTGGAGACCACGGAAACCTTGCGGCCCTTGCGCTGCAGCGCGTCCACCAGCGTGGTGAAGTCGCCGTCGCCGGAGAACAGCACCAGATGATCGACCGTCTCGGACTGTTCCATGGCATCGACCGCGAGTTCGATATCCATGTTGCCCTTGATCTTGCGGCGGCCGAGCGCGTCGGTGAATTCCTTCGCCGGCTTCGTCACGACCTTGTAGCCGTTATAATCCAGCCAGTCGATCAGCGGGCGGATCGAGGAATATTCCTGATCCTCGATCAATGCGGTGTAATAATAGGCGCGCAGCAGGTATCCACGCTTTTGAAACGCCTTCAGGAGCTTGCGGTAGTCGATATCGAATCCCAGGCTTTTCGATGCTGCATAAAGATTGGCTCCGTCTATGAAGAGCGCAATTTTCTCCCGTGGATCGAACATTCCATCCCATTCCTTTTTTTGGAAAGGCCATTATCTGGCTTTTATATCCGGTCGAGAACGCAAAAAATCATGTGGTATCAACGAGCTTTGCATACCGCCGTTGCGTTTTAAGTAAGCTACCTTCCCCCGTATTCCAAGACAATTCTTCTAGACATTTTGTTCATCAGACGCCAAACATCGGCAATAAGGTGCCAAAAGACGCCAAAGACAGGAAAAACTTGAATTCCGCGGCCAATGGCTGTATCGGAAGCTGGAAAGCTTCGTCGCGAGAAATCACAAGCGTTTTTTGCAAGGCACGAAGCGCAGATTCAATAGGTTAGAGCAACCCTTGTGCATCCCGAAGAAAGCACGGCGCTCTGATCCACGACATTACGACCCGCAAAGGACAGGCAATGGCCCGCGTCACAGTTGAAGATTGCATTGATAAAGTAGACAACCGTTTCGAGCTGGTTCTTCTCGCCAGCCATCGTGCGCGCCAGATTTCTCAAGGGTCCTCCATCACGGTTGACCGCGACAACGACAAGAACCCGGTCGTGGCGCTGCGCGAAATCGCCGACGAGACGCTGTCTCCCGACGATCTGAAGGAAGACCTCATCCACTCGCTGCAGAAGCACGTGGAAGTGGACGAGCCCGAGCCCGATCCGGTCACGCTTGCCGCCTCCGCCATTGCCGATGGCGAAGAGGACGACCAGCCGGAAACCGTTACTTTCGACCAGATGTCGGAAGAAGAACTGCTGGCCGGTATCGAAGGCCTTGTGCCGCCGGAAAAAAATGACGATTATTGATAGGATTTTATGATGCCTTTGGCAGGCGGCGGTTACCGTCTGTCAATAGTTGCCGTCATAATCTGATCCCTATTGATGCAGCATTGTGCGCCGACCCTCAGGTTGGCGCGCTTTCTTTTTGTGGAATATCGCATGATGCGGCAATACGAACTCGTCGAGCGGGTTCAAAAATATAAACCGGATGCGAATGAGGCCCTGCTGAACAAGGCCTATGTTTACGCGATGCAGAAACATGGCCAGCAGAAGCGGGCCAATGGCGACCCCTATATTTCGCATCCGCTGGAAGTTGCCGCGATCCTCACCGAAATGCATCTCGACGAATCGACCATCGCGGTGGCGCTGCTGCACGATACGATCGAGGACACCACCGCCACCCGTGCCGAAATCGACGAACTCTTCGGCGAGGATATCGGCCGGCTGGTGGAAGGGCTGACCAAGCTCAAGAAGCTCGATCTCGTTACCCGCAAGGCCAAGCAGGCGGAAAACCTGCGCAAGCTGCTGCTCGCCATTTCCGACGACGTGCGCGTTCTTCTCGTGAAACTCGCCGACCGCCTGCACAATATGCGTACCATGGAATATATGCCGGCCGACAAGCGCAGCCGCATTTCCGAGGAGACGATGGAAATCTATGCGCCGCTCGCCGGCCGCATGGGCATGCAGGACATGCGCGACGAGCTGGAGGACCTGTCCTTCCGTTATCTCAACCCGGAAGCCTATGAGACGGTGACCAACCGCCTGCAGGAACTGGAAACGCGCAATGAGGGCCTCATCAAGAAGATTGAGGACGAGCTGCGCGAACTGCTGGTGGCCAACGGCCTCATCGGCGCGGGCGTCAAGGGGCGCCAGAAGAAGCCCTATTCGGTGTTCCGCAAGATGCAGTCGAAGTCGCTCTCTTTTGAGCAGCTTTCGGATGTCTACGGTTTCCGTATTCTGGTGGACGACATTCCCTCCTGCTATCGGGCGCTCGGCATCGTGCATACCCGCTGGCGGGTGGTGCCCGGCCGCTTCAAGGATTATATCTCCACCCCGAAGCAGAACGACTATCGCTCCATTCACACCACCATCGTCGGCCCGTCGCGCCAGCGTATCGAGCTGCAGATCCGCACCAAGCGCATGCACGAGATTGCCGAATTCGGCATCGCCGCCCATGCGCTTTACAAGGATGGCGAAAACGGGGAGGGCGATCTGCTCTCGCCGGAATCGAACGCCTATTCCTGGCTGCGTCATACCATCGAATCGCTGGCCGAAGGCGACAGCCCGGAAGAATTCCTCGAGCACACCAAGCTCGAACTCTTTCAGGACCAGGTGTTCTGCTTCACGCCCAAGGGCAAGCTGATTGCCCTGCCGCGTGGCGCCACCCCCATCGATTTCGCCTATGCGGTGCACACCAATATCGGTGACACCACGGTTGGCGCCAAGATCAACGGGCGGATCATGCCGCTCGTCACCCGGCTCAACAATGGCGACGAGGTGGAAATCATCCGCTCCGGCGTGCAGGTGCCGCCCGCCGCCTGGGAAGAGGTTGTCGTGACCGGCAAGGCCCGCTCGGCCATCCGCCGCGCCACCCGCATGGCCATCCGCAAGCAATATTCCGGCCTCGGTTATCGCATTCTGGAACGCACCTTCGAGCGCGCCGGCAAGGCTTTCTCGCGGGAAGCGCTGAAGCCCGTGCTGCATCGTCTGGCGCAGAAGGATGTCGAAGACGCCATCGCCGCCGTCGGTCGCGGTGAGGTCTCCTCGCTCGATGTGCTGCGCGCGGTCTATCCGGATTATCAGGATGAGCGCGTGACGGTGAAGATGACCGGCGACGATGGCTGGTTCAACATGCGCAGCGCCTCCGGCATGGTCTTCAAGATCCCCGGCAAGTCGCGCTCGGTGCTTGAGGACGATGGCGCGGCCGAGATGCTTGATGGACCCGACCCGCTGCCCATCCGTGGCCTTTCCGGCAATGTCGACGTGCATTTCGGTGCCGCCGGCGCCGTTCCGGGAGACCGCATCGTCGGCATCATGGAAAAAGGCAAGGGCATCACCATCTATCCCATTCAGGCGCCGGCGCTGCAACGCTTCGACGATGAACCGGAGCGCTGGATCGATGTGCGCTGGGACCTCGATGAGGCGAACAAGTCGCGCTTCATGGCGCGGGTGATGATCAATGCGCTGAACGAGCCGGGCACGCTCGCCTCGGTGGCGCAATCGATCGCGACGCTGGATGTCAATATTCGCGGACTGAACATGGTCCGCATCGGCACTGACTTCTCCGAGTTGGCGCTGGATGTCGAGGTCTGGGATCTCAGGCAGCTGAACCAGCTCCTGTCGCAGCTGAAGGATCTCGACTGCGTATCAACAGTGGCGCGTGCCTTCGATTGAGGCATTTTTAGACGATCCTGCAACTCAAAAGGCCGTTGTTATGCATTGAATGCATGGCAGCGGCCTTTTCCTGTCTCTGGTCGCGGAGGCGGTTTGCGACTATTTTCCTCTCAGAAATTGAAGAGAAGGAAACGCGGCGTGCCGGTGGAACAACACCGATGAGAAACGCCGGTTCCAAACCGAAAGGACCGAAAATCATGTTTACTCCGCTTCGCAAGATCGCCCGTGCCGTTCGTGGCAAGACCACGCAGGAACGCGAATTCGAATATCTCAGCGGCTCGGTATCGAATGTCGACCTCGAGTTCCGCCAGCGCGAAATCGACCGCGGCCTGTTCCGTCGGTAATGCGCCCAGCGCATGGCAGCCCATCGCCATGCGTATGAGACTTGGAGGGTGCGCGGCTGTTGTTGGCACGCTCGTCCCTGTATCTTGCAAAACTATGTGAATGCGCGCTTCAAGCGGTTGTCCCAAACTGGTTGACCAATACGCCGCAAAAAATCCCGGTTCAGTCCCCTGTCGCAATAGACGACACTAAATTGGGACTGATATCGAAGGCTCGATATTCACTGTATTCGTGACATCCCACGTCCCTCATGCCGGGCTTGATCCGGCATCCAGCCCGCCCGAGTCCTTGGGCGGGAAAGAGTCTTCTCGCCGCGCAGACGCATGTCGGCTGGATTCCGGCTCAAGGCCGGAATGACGGAAGCGGAGAATACACCTGCAAAAGATCCCTGCGTCGTCTATGATGCTCTTGGCGCGGCCGGGGCGATGAAATAGACTGCCCCCATGCCGTTTCGCCGCCGTGAACCCATTGGTTTTTCAGAGAAGATTCGCGACCTCTTCTGGCCGCGCACGGGTTTTTCCCGTTCGTTGCGCTATATGAAGCTGCGTCTGCTCAGGCTTTCCGCCTCTCCGCATTCGGTTGCCGCTGGTGTCGCGCTTGGTATCGGCGTGGCATGGACGCCGTTTCTCGGCGTTCATATCATCATCGCCATGGCGCTCGGTTTTCTCATGCGGGTCAATCTCGTCGCCGCGGCGCTTGGAACCACCTTTGCCAATCCGCTGACATTTCCGTTCATCTGGGCGTCCACCTGGGAACTCGGGCATTTCATCCTCGGGCGGCAGCAGACGGCAAGTGCGGCGCATGTGGATTTCGTGGCGCTGTTCAGCCATCTCGAGTTCCGGCAGATATGGACGCCGGTCCTGGAACCCATGACCATCGGCGCCGTGTTTCCTGCCGTCATCAGCGCGGTCATCGCCTATATCGCCGTCTACGGCCTCATCAGCGGCTTCCAGCGGCGCAAGATGGAAAATCTCGCGCATCGCGCCGCCAACAGGAATGCTTCTCTGGAGATGTTGAAATGATCATTGGATTGGGCAGCGACCTGATCGATATTCGCCGTGTTGAAAAGTCGATCGAACGTTTTGGTGAGCGCTTCACGCATCGCTGTTTCACCGATATAGAGCGCGCCAAATCCGATGGCCGCAAGAACCGCGCGGCTTCCTATGCCAAGCGTTTTGCCGCCAAGGAGGCCTGCTCCAAGGCGCTCGGAACCGGCCTTGCGAACGGTGTCTTCTGGAAGGATATGGGCGTCGTCAACCTGCCGGGCGGCAGGCCGACAATGGTGCTGACCAATGGGGCAGGGGAAAGGCTGGCGGCCATGCTGCCCGCCGGCCACCGCGCCAATATTCACCTGACGATCACGGATGACTATCCTTATGCTCAGGCATTTGTGATTATCGAAGCGCTGCCCGTGAACGGTTAAGGCCCGGGGTCGCCGCATTGGCGGTCTATTTGCACCGGTGTCATAGAAGCGCTTCCCTTCGGGCTGGAAAGGTTCTAGAGAAGTCGCAGAAATATGAAAGCGTTGCCGGCTGCGTGAAACAGCTTCACCCGCCGCAGGCGCGACGAAACAACGGCCCGGATGCTCCCTCACGATCGGAGAAGCCGGGAAACAATCAGGCAGGTCTTTAAGTGTCCGAAAAAGCTGAAAAGAAGCAGAACGCCCTCTGGGAGAACGTCAAGGTCATCATTCAGGCGCTGCTGCTGGCCATGGTCATCCGCACCGTGCTGTTTCAGCCCTTCACCATCCCGTCCGGCTCGATGATGCCGACGCTTCTGGTGGGCGACTATCTTTTCGTCAACAAGTTCTCCTACGGCTATTCGAAATATTCGCTGCCTTTCTCGCCGAACCTGTTTTCGGGCCGCATTCTCGAATTCAGCAAGCCGAAGCGCGGCGATGTCGTGGTCTTCCGCCTGCCGCCCAATCCCGAGGTCGATTACATCAAGCGTCTGGTCGGCCTGCCGGGTGATCGTGTTCAGATGATGAACGGCGTGCTGTTCATCAACGGCCAGCCGGTGCCGAAGCAGCCCGATGGCACCTTCACTTCCGATTACCGTGCCGATCCGGGCGCCAATGTGCCGGTTTTCCGCGAAACGCTCGACAATGGCGTCACCTACGACACGCTTGACCAGTCGCCCGACTCGCGCGGCGACAACACCCGGGAATTCCTGGTGCCGGAAGGCCATTATTTCATGATGGGCGACAACAGAGACAATTCGCTCGACAGCCGCTTCGATGTCGGTTTCGTGCCGGAGGAAAACCTGATCGGCCGCGCCAGCGTCATCTTCTTCTCGCTGGGCAACGACACGCCGTTCAGCCGCATTTGGGAATGGCCGGCCAACATGCGTTGGGACCGCCTCTTCAAGGTTGTGGAATGAGCAAGACCAAGCCGCTTTCGGCGGACGAGATTTCCCGTCTGGAAGCGTTGATCGGATATGAGTTCAAGGAAAAGGCGCGGCTGGACCGGGCCTTGACCCATGCCAGCGCCCGCTCGGCGGCGGCCGGCAATTACGAGCGGCTGGAATTTCTAGGCGACCGTGTCCTCGGTCTCTGCGTTGCCGAATTGCTGTTCTCCACCTTCCGCAACGCCACCGAAGGCGAACTTTCGGTCCGTCTGAACCAGCTCGTCAGCGCCGAATCCTGCGCTGCGATCGGCGACGAGATGGGCCTGCATAATTTTATCCGCACCGGCTCGGATGTGAAGAAGCTGACAGGCAAGGCGATGCTCAACGTGCGCGCCGATGTGGTCGAAAGCTTGATCGCCACCATCTATCTGGATGGCGGGCTGGAGGCGTCGCGCAAATTCATCCTGAAATACTGGCAAAGCCGGGCCACAAGCGTGGATGCCGGGCGGCGTGACGCTAAGACGGAATTGCAGGAATGGGCGCATGCCAGATTTGCGACCACGCCCTCTTACCGGGTTGACGATCGCTCCGGACCGGATCACGATCCCCGCTTCACCGTGACGGTGGAAATTCCCGGCGTGAAGCCGGAAACCGGCGTGGAGCGCTCAAAGCGCGCGGCCGAACAGGTGGCGGCGACACGGTTGCTGGAGCGCGAAGGCGTCTGGCAGAAATCCTCCACCTGAGACTGAGTGCCCGAACGGGTGCTGAAATCGAGCGCATGGCGGACCCTCTGGCCGCATGTTGAATACCTCTGACCTTGAATGGATATCATGACCGATCACGAAAACCCCGCCATCCCTGGCGAAGATGCAGCCCTTCCGACCCGCTCCGGCTTCGTCGCCCTCATCGGCCCGACCAATGCCGGCAAGTCGACGCTGGTGAACCGGCTGGTGGGCGCCAAGGTTTCGATCGTCAGCCACAAGGTGCAGACGACACGCGCGGTGATGCGCGGCATCGCCATTCACGACAATGCCCAGATCGTTTTCATGGATACGCCCGGCATCTTCAAGCCGCGCCGCCGGCTCGACCGCGCCATGGTCACCTCCGCCTGGGGCGGCGCGAAGGACGCGGACCTCATCCTGCTGCTGATCGACAGCGAACGCGGCCTGAAGGGCGATGCGGAAACCATTCTCGAAGGTCTGAAGGATGTTCCGCAGAAGAAAATCCTCTGCCTCAACAAGATCGATCAGGTGAAGCGCGAGGACCTTCTGAAGCTCGCCGCCGCCGCCAACGAGACAGTCGCTTTCGACCGTACCTTCATGATCTCGGCGACCAACGGTTCGGGCTGCGAGGACCTGATGAACTATCTGGCCGCCGAACTGCCGGAAGGTCCATGGTATTACCCGGAAGACCAGATTTCCGACCTGCCGATGCGCCAGCTCGCCGCCGAAATCACCCGCGAGAAACTGTTCCTGCGCCTGCATCAGGAGCTTCCCTACGCCTCGCACGTCGAGACGGAAAAGTGGGAGGAGCGCAAGGACGGCTCCGTGCGCATCGAGCAGGTGATCTATGTCGAGCGCGACAGCCAGAAGAAGATCGCGCTCGGTAAGAACGGCGATGCGATCAAGGCCATTTCCACCGCCTCGCGCAAGGAGCTGTCGGAAATCCTCGAACAGCCCGTTCATCTCTTCCTGTTCGTCAAGGTGCGCGAGAACTGGGGCGACGACCCCGAGCGCTTCCGTGAAATGGGTCTGGAGTTCCCGCGGGGGTAACGCGCAGGCGCGATATGCGCGATGCGAAAACACACCCGCTTTCGTCATTCCGGCCTTGAGCCGGAATCCGGCCAGCCCAAGTCCTTGGGCTGAAAAGAGGACTCTCGCCGCGCCGACGCGCGTCGACTGGATTCCGGCTCAGGGCCGGAATGACGGGCGGAAATGTCGCGAACCAACGCGAACGTCGAGGTTGCCCAAGCCCTTCGTTTTTATGTGTTCGAGGGAGAACGCGACGCAATCCTTGAACGATCTGAATATCTTCACCTCCATCGGGAACCGAATAGGTTCGGGCGGGTTGTTCCAAAACAATTGGGCGCAACCTTTTTCGATGACGGATATTCATGTCGCCAAAAAAACCGAACGGAATTTCCACCACCCCGTGCCAGCAATGTCCCCTGCGCGACCTGCCGCATTTCCGGGATTTTTCCTCCTCCGAACTCGATTTCGTCTCGCGTTTCAAGACGGGCGAACTTGCGGTGGAAAGCGGCTCGGTCATCCTGATGGAAGGCTCGCACAGCGCCCATCTTTACACCGTTTTGCAGGGCTGGGCTTTCCGTTACAAAACGCTGGAGGACGGCAGGCGGCAGATACTCAACTATGTCATGCCGGGCGATCTCGTCGGTCTTCAGGGCACGGTGATGGGGGAAATGCAGCATTCGGTGGAGGCGCTCTCGCCGGTGACGCTCTGCGTCTTCGAGCGGTCCCGCCTCAACAACCTCTTCACCGATCACCCGACACTTGCCTATGACCTGACCTGGATCGCGGCAAGCGAGGAGCGCATGCTCGACAGCCATCTTCTCAGCATCGGCCGGCGCACCGCGCTGGAGCGTGCCGCCTATCTGATCGCGTTTCTTTATCGCAAGGCGAAAGCGGTCAATCTCATCCCCGGCGAAACACCGATCCCGGTCACCCAGCAGCATGTGGCAGACACACTCGGCCTCTCCATCGTTCATACCAATAAAACCCTGAGAAAGCTGGTCGATCGCGGCCTCATCCGCTGGACGGACAAGGGCTGTCTGGTGCTTGATGATGCGGGGCTTAGCCATGTGGCGGGGTGGGAGAGCGACGAGAAACGGCAAAGGCCCTTCATCTGATCTTCCTTTGACATGTCTTTTTTAAATGACGGTGGGGCCGTAATTTGCGACTCCTGTCGTGATATCTCACTGCGGAATCATTTCGGAGATCGCGGCTTCGGGCCTGACGGCTCTCTCATTTAGGAAGAAGAAAACATATGGTGCCACAACGGGTTATCATCGTTGAGGATGAATATCTGGTGGCGCTTGATGTCGAGGCGGTTCTCCAGTCCATGGGGGTGGAAACCATCACCATCGCCACGACGCTTGCGCAGGCGAGGGAGGCCGCCGGACAGGATGTTGCAGATTGCGTGCTTCTCGATGTCAGCCTCTCCGATGGCAAGAGTTACGATTTTGCCCGTGAGCTGCGCGCGGCGGGCATTCCCTTCGGTTTCGTCAGCGGTTACGGCGATACGACGGGCTTTCCGGAAGACCTGATGCATGCCCCCTTGCTTGGCAAGCCTTTCGGCGAAAACGAAATCGTCGGTTTTGTCCTTGGTCTGGTCGGTACGGACGGGGATGCCGTAAAAGAATAACGTTTCGCCGCCAGATCGGTTATGGTGGGGCTTGAATCGAAATTCGGACAGGTTTCATGCAGTGGCAGGATGAGGCGATCATTCTCGGCGTCAAACGCCATGGCGAGACGAGCGTCATCGCCGAGGTGATGACCCGCTCGCGTGGCCGTCATCTCGGCATGGTGCGCTCCGGTCGTTCCCGTAGCATGCAGCCGGTGCTGCAGGCGGGAAACCGGGTGGATGTCGTCTGGCGGGCGCGTCTTGACGACCATCTCGGCGAATATCGCATCGAGCCTCTGCAGTTGCGCGCCGCGCAGCTGATGGAAACGGCGACCGCCGTTTACGGCGTCCAGGCCATGGGCGCGCTTCTCAGGCTTCTGCCGGAGCGCGATCCGCATCCGCATCTCTATCAGGCGCTCGATATCATCCTCGACAATCTCCACGATCCGGCCGATGCCGGGGAATTGTTCGTGCGGTTCGAACTCGCGGTGCTGAACGATCTCGGTTTCGGGCTTGATCTCACCGAATGCGCGGCGACGGGGCTGCGCACCGATCTCATCTATGTATCGCCGAAAACGGGCAGGGCGGTTTGCCGCACGGCAGGCGCGCCCTATGCGGCCCGGATGCTGTCACTGCCCGCTTTTCTCGGTGAGGGCCAGTCGAAAGCTGCCGATCCCGAAAGCCTCGCGGCGGCCTTCCGCCTGACGGCCCATTTCCTCAATCGGCATGTCTATGATCCGCGTGGCCTGAGTGAAAACGCCGCCCGCGACGGTTTCGTGCAGGCGGCGCTGAAGGCGCTGCAGCGCAGGGCATCGCCGCCCGCGCTTGATGAGGCCGTGTAGGCTTAGGCCATTGCAGGCCGCGGTGCGGGGCGCTCCTGAATGGGCCAATGTACGATGGCGGCAAAGATTCCCATGCCGACGCCGAGCCACCAGACAAGATCATAGGACCCCAGCCGGTCATAAAGAAAGCCGCCGAGCCAGACGCCGAGGAACGAACCGATCTGGTGCGACAGGAACACGACGCCGCCGAGCATGCCGAGATGGCGCGTGCCGAACATGATCGCCACCAGCGCATTGGTGGGCGGCACGGTGGAAAGCCAGAGAATGCCCATGACGGCCGCAAAGAGGATGACCGAAAGCGGTGATTGCGGCAAAAGCAGGAAGGCCGTAACGGCGATCGAGCGGGCAATATAGATATAGGCCAGCATATAGGGTTTCGAATAACGCTGGGCGATGACGCCAGCGGCCAACGACCCGATGATATTGAAGAAGCCGATCAGCGCCATGGCAATGACGGCATAGCGCGGTTCGATGCCGATATCGCCGAGATAGGCCGGGAAATGCGCGGTGATGAAGGCCACCTGGAAACCGCAGACGAAGAAGCCGGTCGTCAACAGGAGATAGCTCTTGTGGCCAAGCGCTTCCCGCAGCGCTTCGCCCGCCGTCTGCTGGAACTGCGTCTGCGACTGGCTGCCGGAAGAGGAGTTGCCGCGCATCGGAAAGGCGAGCAGCGGCACGAGCATCATCATCACGGCAAGCCAGACGAGGCTGTCCGACCAGCCATAGTTGGAAATCAGCCCCTGGCTGATCGGCGCGAACAGGAACATGCCGGCAGAGCCCGCCGCCGTGCCGATGCCGAAGGCGAGCGAGCGCTGCTGCGGCGTGACATGGCGTGCAAAGGCCGAAAGGATGACGCTGAAGGAGCCGGCGGCAATGCCAAGCCCGACAAGCACGCCGCCGCCGAAATGCAGCCAGAAGGGCGAGGTGCCGAAGGACATGCAGATGAGGCCGGCGGCATAAAGAAATCCTGACAGAACGAGCACGCGGCCCGTGCCGTATTTATCGGCGATTGCGCCGAAGAAGGGCTGGCCGAGGCCCCAGAACAGGTTCTGCAGGGCCATGGCGAGGCCGAAGGTGGAACGATCCCAGCCGGTGTCGGCCAGCATCGGCAGCTGAAAAAAGCCCATGGCCGAACGCGGCCCGAAGGTCATGACGGCAATCAGCGACCCGGCGGCGATAATCAGCCAGGGCATGGTCTGGCGTGTGGCTTGCGACATGAAATTCTCCTGCTGCAGCATGCGCCCTGGAGATGGCGCAGATCTTCTGCAGATTCCCTCTGATCGGGATGAATATTAGCTTTTGTCAGCTGTCCCCACTAGCGACTTTTCTTGACCCCCATTATTCGTGGGATTGATGGGATTGATGGGATTGATGGGATGCCCCGTATATAGCTTCCGGGGATACCGGAGATATGACGATGAAGCAGAATATTTACGATGACCCCGGGTTTTTCGAGCGCTACAGCGCCATGCCGCGCTCCGTGGAAGGGTTGCGGCAGGCCGGCGAGTGGCACGAACTGCGCGCCATGCTTCCGCCGTTGCAGGGGCGCAGCCTTCTCGATCTCGGTTGCGGTTTCGGCTGGCATTGCCGTTATGCGGCAGAGCAGGGGGCGGCCCGTGTCGTCGGTGTCGATCTTTCGGAGAACATGCTGCGCCGTGCCGCCGAAATAAATGGCGGCCCCGGTATCGAATATCGTCGGGCGGCAATCGAGGACATCGATTTTCCGCCGGAAAGTTTCGATGTGGTGCTGAGTTCTCTCGCCCTGCATTACGTCCGCGATCTCGACCTGGCATTCGCGAAAGTTTCCACCGTGCTGAAATCCGGCGGCGAGTTCATCTTTTCCATCGAACATCCCGTTTTCACCGCGCTGGAAAAACAGGACTGGTTCTACGACGAGGAAGGCGAAATCCTCCACTGGTCGCTCGACAATTACCAGAACGAAGGCGTGCGCCATTCCAACTGGATGGCGGATGATGTGGTCAAATATCACCGCACGGTGTCAGGCATTCTCAACAGCCTGCTTTCCGCTGGCTTTGCCCTGACGCGTCTGGCCGAGCCGAGGCCCGATCCCGCCTTGCTCGCGGAGCGACCGGAGATGAAGCACGAAGATCGCCGCCCGATCTTTCTGATCGTCAGCGCCCGCAAGCCGTGATGGCACTGCGGACGTTGCAACGCCCGTGGCCTACCGCCTCTTGATCGCCCAGCCTCCCGGCCGCTCCTCGACCACCTTGGCCACGTCGCCGAGCGACAGTCTGCCCTGACTGCGCGGCGTCACGTTCCAGCCGAACAGCGGGCCGGGCACGCGCCGATCACCCGACATGCGGATGCGGCCCATGGCTTTCATGGGTGAGGGCACATCGCGGGAGCCGGTTATCTGGTCCTGCGTGGTCATGATGCAGCGGGCGCAGGGCTTGACCAGATCAAAACGAATGCCGCCGATCTCGATGGCCGCCCAGCGGTCCTCAGCCCATGGCTCGTCCGTGTCCAGCACGATATTCGGCCGGAACCGCTCCATGCCGACCGCGTCCTCGCCATTGGCGCGCATATTGTCGTTCAGCGCGGCAAGCGAGGCGGTGGTGGTGACGAGGATCTGGTAGCCGTCCGCAAAGGTGACGGGCGTTTCGTTGCCGGTCCATTCGAGGCTTGCAATGCGTTTCGAGGCATCATCGAAGAATGCCAGCTTCACCTCGCGCCCCAGCCATGCCGAAAGCGTATTGTTGGTCTCGTCATCGGCGATATTAGCGCTGACGATCGACTTCCATACCGCCACATCCATGCGCTCTCCGGTCGGTCTTGCAACGATCTCGCCGTCCTTTTCCCGCGCAAGCGCCATGCCGCCATCCTCATGCCGGGCCAGAACCGTGGCGATGGCAGGCAATTCGCGCTGGGTGATGAAATGGCCGGAAGGGTCGATCAACATGGCGCGACGGTCGCCGGGCAGGCCCTCGGCCGAAACGGCGCTCTCGGAGAGGGGAATGCCGCGCGCGCTTTTCAGCGGATAGATGTTGAGTTCGGTCACACGCATCTTGGATATCCTCAGATCTCGTCGAGAAACAGGTCGAGCACCTGTTGCAGCCGCTCATGGCGGGCCTTGGCCATCTGTCGCCCCGTCCCGGTGCGAAAGCCGTCCGCCAGTTTGAAAAGCTTGGTTTCGAAATGGTCTATCGCAAAGGCGCGGTCGTCAAGCGGACGGTCCTTCGCCAGCGGATCGGCCGGATCGTAAAGCGCCGAGCCCATGCGTCCGGCAATGTAAAAGCAGCGGGCTGCCCCCACCATGCCGATGGCATCCAGCCGGTCGGCGTCCTGAAGGATTTTTGCCTCCAGCGTCTGCGGCTCGATATTGGCGGAAAAGCTGTGGGTGGTGATGGCGTGTGTGGCGGCGTCGATATCTTTCTGCTGCCAGCCAAGCCCGGCCAGAATGCCGGCCGCCTTTTCCGCCGCCAGTCGTGAGGCCTGCGCGCGAAGCGGCGAGTTCTTTTCCACCGCCACGCAATCATGCAAAAGCACGCTCGCCGCCAGCACGGTGCCATCGCCGCCTTCGCCCGCATGGATGCGCATGGCGTTGCGGAAGACGCGGTGAATATGGGCAAGATCATGCGAGCCGTCGCCCGTATCGGCGGCGTGCGGTATCAGGTCCTGCGCAAGCGCCGCATAGGGCGCGAAAGCCTCGGCCGCGATCATGCCTGCGGCTTCCGGGTCAGGATTTTCTGGTAGAACAGGCCGATGCCGATCAGCACTGCGCCGAGCCCGATGAAGGACAGGGCTCTCAGCACGCCTTCAAGGTTGCTCATGTCGATCAGGAATGCCTTGGCAACCGAGATCAGCACAAAGGCGGCCGATGCCAGACGCAGGCTGCGGGCATTAAAGCGCGAGCCGAGCACCAGCAGCAGCACGCCGATCAGCAACCAGACCACCGAATAGCTGTAGGTCTCGCCCTGCATAAAACCCTTCCAGTCGGCGATGTTTTCGCCCTGCCAGAACCGGCGGACCGAAAGTGTTGCCCAGGCAAAACCGAGTGCCGCACCTGCCACCGCCAGCATGCTGACATAGGGCGGCGGACGTTTGCCGCGCGCATAATAGGCAAGGCCGCCATAGGCGAGCGCCGGCAGGAGGTAACCGATCAGCAGCAGGTTGAGGACCGGAATGCGCCCGGTATTTTCGCCGGTGAAATAGGGGTTGAGCGTAAAGAAATGCATCGTCAGCACGTTGATGACGGCAATCACGCCGGCAATCATCGAACCATAACGGAAGACGGGGCTGGGGCTCTTGAGGTCCAGCGTCATCAGCACGCCCGAGAAGCCAATGGTCAGCAGCGTGTAGATCGATTGTTCGCCGAGCGTCGGTACGCTGTTATCAAGCGTGCCGCCATTCATCGCGTGGCGGATGAGGATGGCGACGGCGAGAAGACCCATGACGCTGGCAATCGCCTGCAGGAAGTTCTTCGCCCTGACCCCCGGCCAGTCGCGCAGCAGCCAGGCCGAGGCGACGGCCAGCAGTGCGGGAATGCCGTAACCCGGCAGAAGCGCGTTGAAGACTGGTGTGGTCCCGAGGTTTTGCGGCCCGACAATGGTGGGTTCCCAGGCGATGCGGCCGAGAACGGCAACGCTTGCCACCGCCATGACCCAGGGCAGCACATCCCAGTTGCGGTAACGGCTGGCCAGCACATAAACAAAGCCGATGACGGACAGCAGAACGGTTGTCGCGAGCCCTTCCGTCAGCGTGTGCAGGCTGAGCGCAAAGGCGGCAAACGAGCCGAGCACGAGAATGTTGAGTGGCTTGCGATAGGCCTCGTTATTCTGTCGGTGCAGCCATTCAGCGCCGGCGATCAGCACCAGGCCGAGGCCGAGGCCATAGGCGGCGTGCAGCCAGTCACGACCGAGATTGCCATATTCAACGAAGCTTGCGGTTGCCAGCCAGACCGGGAACAGCGCGGCAATACCTGCCCACAGCTGGGCGAAATCCGCATCGTCAGCGCCCTTGCGCTTCAGGAAGGAGAAGGCGCAGAGCACGAGGACAGCGCCAAGACCAAGCGCCATGGCGATTTCAGCCGTATAGCCCGTCCCGACGGGCGGCAGCGTGATCCCGGTATCGTTTATGAGGCCGATGAAATCGATGCCCTGCCGCGACATCAGCGCAACCGCCGTCTGCGCACCGAGTGCTGCGATGATGGCCGGCCACACCGCATAGTGGCGGGCGGCACCAAGGGCCGCAAGCGCTGCGATGAGCGCCGAGACGATCAGCGCCGGGTGGGTGTCGATACCGCCACTGGCGAACAGGAAGCCGATGGCCGGCAGGATGACGGCCATCGATACGGTGAGGTTGATGGCAAGCGACGGGCGCAGCAGAAGCCTTAGAGCACGGATGGCGCGCCGCTCCGGGGCGGCGGTTTCGCCGGTTTCTGCGGGTGGTGTATCGAAGTGTTTTCCAGGCCACAGGAAGATCGTGCCGGCCAGCATGACGAGCAAAGCGAGCGTCGGTGGTTCGGCATTGATCGTCTCGGAAAAGCCGATATAGCCGAGCGTCCAGAGGCCAAGGCCGGCATTGGCAAGGGACGGAACCACGGTCCAGCCCTGCCTGCGCGCTGCGGCCGCGGTCGCCAGCCACGAGATCGTCAGGAAAACGAACAGCGCCCAGATATTTGGCGTTTCGCTGGAAATCAGCGCTGGCGTCAGCATCGAGCCGAGAAGACCGAGCCCGGCCAGCGCCTGCCCATGCAGAAGCGACAGGCCAATGGTGGCAAAGGCGACAAGCCCGAGCAGGATGAAGGCCGTTCCAGAGCCGATATAGCCGTAGATGCCATAGGCCGCATAAACCACGCCGAACAGCGTCAATGCGCCGGCCGCCGTCAGCACGCCCGGTATCATGGCGTTGGAATAGGCGGCGGCGATGCCCGGCACCGCCTTGCGGCGGATCGCTTCGCCGGCAAGCCCGAGAACAAGGCCGAAAATGGCGGCAAGCGAAAGCCTGACCGCCGGGCTGAGCAGCCCCGATTCGATCGAATATTTGACGAGGAAAATACCGCCCAGCGCCAGCGCCAGCCCGCCGGCCCAGACCGCCCAGCGCGCGCCGAGCAGGCTTTCCAAACTTTCATTCGCCGCCGGCGCGGATACGGCCCCGGCGGCGAGCGCAGGCTGCGCTTCCTCGCGCACGACCTCTTCCGGTACTGCTGTGGCTGCGATTTCTTCAGGCTCGGATGCGTATTCAGCCTGGGGCGCCGCCGCTTCCAGAGCGGTTTCACTTTCCTTTTCCGCTGCGAAATCCGGTTTTTCCGTGGTTTCCGCACTCTCCGCCTGCGCCGCCGCAGGAGCCACAACGCCCGCAGCCATCAGCCGCTTGAGGCTGTGAACCTCCCGTTCCAGAGACTTGATTCGGCCTGAATTGCGGATGGTCGCGACCAGCATGTAGATGAAGGCCGCGATGAGGGCGAGGATAAACAGCGGGATGTCCAAACGGGCTCTCCAATTACGAAGCTGTTTTTAAAGCTCTTTTGGCGAGTTTATGCAAGGCCCGGTTGATGAAGGTGTGGGTAACGGGGGAGCGGGCGGCGTCCGCTCGGCCTATGCGCATCTATCGAAAATCAGGAAACATCCGCCAGCCAGCGCCGCGCGGCTTCGATATCGGCGAGCCCGAGATCGTGTCCGTCTTCGACCGTTTCCATCTCGGCCCTCGCGCCGCCGGCCGCAAGCTTTCCCTGCAGCTCGCTCGCCTTGTCGCGGTATTTGTCGCGTTCTCCCGCCACAAGCAGGAAATTGCGACCGGAAAGGTCGGCGTCCGGCCATGTTTCGAGAACCGGTGTCGGGCGATAGAGCAGCGCGTCTCCGGCCAGCTCCGGATGGAGTGCGGCAAAGGCCGCATAGAAGTTCGCGCCATTGGAATGGCCGATAAACCGCAGCTTCGAACGATCAAGACCATAGGAGCGTATCGCGCCTTCCACGAAGGCGGCAAAGGCTTCCGCTTCGGAAACGATATCCTTCTGGTCGAAGCTGAAATCGGGATAACGGCGGAACCAGCGGGCGATATCCTCTTCCGTGCTGCGGCCGCGCACGCCAAGAAGTGTCGCGCCGGCTGCTGCCCGGTGCGCCAGCGGCATCAGGCTGGTTTCGCTGCCGCCGGAACCGTGCAGCAGGATGATGGTGCTGCCATCCGGCTCCTCGGGCGTGTAAAAACGGTGCACGAAGGGCAGGTCGCGATAAACGATGCGCTCTTCGCCCGGCATCGCAAACTGCGGCAGGGCGACCCGCACATCCGCCTCGTCCTTCATGAACAGCGGCGGAATGAACAGCTTTTCGCCAAGCGTTTCCAGCGGTTCGTCCACCGTCATGCCCGGCCCGTCGGTCGCCATTTCAATCAGCACGCCGCCCGGTTCGCGGACGTAGAGCGAGTGGAAATATTTGCGGTCATGGGCGTTGGTGGTGCTGGAATTCAGCGATTTCAACCCCGCAAGAACAGCGTTCAGCTCTTCCATGTCCTCGGCGCGGAAGGCGATGTGATCGACCGTGCCGGTGCCCGGCGCGCTGGACCAGAAGCCGGTCGCGTCGCGCACGTCGATAATGTCGCCGCTGTCGGAAACGAGCCGACGGATCGCACCTGTCTGGCTTTCCTGCCGGTAACCGAAATGTTTCTCCAGAAACGCCACGGTCTCTTCCGGCACCTCGCTCAGCATCGTCGCACCATAGATGCGGCGAATCGCGTCCTGCGCAGAAATGTCGTCCGTCACATGCGGCGTGGCATCGGCAAAGGCATGGGTGCCGACCAGTTTGACGATCAGGCCATCAGGGTCTTTCAGCCGGATGACCGGGGCGCCGAATTCGTCGGTCGGACCTTCGGTGCGAATGCCGAATTTCAGCGCCCGTGTCAGCCAGAAACCGATGGCGGCGGGATCGATCGCCAGCGAAATCTCCAGCGTCTGGCCGTAACCGACACGCCCCTGGCCGCCGTCTTCCCAGACAAGAAATGTCAGAAGGGAGCCGGGCGAAGCTATGTCGTCGCCATAGAGCAGATGCAGCTGCATGGCGTCTTCGAAGCCGGCGGTGCGCTTCGCCAGCCTTAACCCGAGGAAGCCGGCGTAAAAATCCACATTCGCCTGCACCTTCCGGGTGATCATGGTGATGTGGTGTATGCCCAGTGCAGAATTCATCTCGCCGTCCCGCTGTTTTACCCGTTATTCGTGATCCTATTTGTCCTACGCTGCCCCTGATCCGCAACCCCGGCAAATGAGAACGCTGTGTTCGTCGTGTGAACGGAATTCCGCAGGCTTCGTTGCATGCGCCTTGGGCAGAATTCCCGCTTTTTACTCGCCGACTGACCATTTTTGCTCTTAAAATAAGCATATGAAATTATGGCTATTTTGTATGCAGTTTTGTCTTGCCTTGAGGGATGGAATTGGCTCTTATGCAACCAATCCAACAAAACCATCAGGGGGAATAGATGATTTTAACGCGCAGGTTGTTGTCCAGGGCCCTGGCTATCGCCGTGGTCGGCGCCGCTGCCGGAATTTCGTTGCCGGCGACGGCTGTCCGTGCCGAAACGCCGGTCAAATTCACGCTCGACTGGAAATTCGAAGGCCCCGCCGCCGGCTTCCTGCTGGCGCTCGACAAGGGATACTTCAAGGCGGAAGGCCTAGACGTCACGATCGACAGCGGCAATGGCTCGGTGGAAGCGATCCCGCGCGTGGCGACGGGCGCCTACCAGATGGGGTTCGGCGATATCAACTCGGTGATGAAGTTCCTCGATGAAGATCCGAGCCAGAAGATCAAGGCCGTTTACATGGTCTATGAGCGCCCGACTTTTGCCGTCGTCGGCCGCAAGTCGCTTGGCGTCACGGGTGATCCGAAGTCGCTGGAAGGCAGGAAGCTCGGCGCGCCGCCGCCGGATGGCGCCTTCGCGCAATGGCCGGCTTTCAGGCAGGTCGCGGGTCTCGATGAGAGCAAGATCAAGATCGAATCGATCGGTTTTCCCGTGCGTGAACCGATGCTTGCCAAAGGCGATGTCGATGCCGTCTTCGGTTTTGCTTTTTCTGTTATCCTCAACCTGAAGAAGCAGGGCATTGCCGATGACGACATCTCAACCATCCTGATGGCCGAGCACGGCTTGAATCTCTATGGCAATGCGGTGCTGGTAAACACTGATTTCGCTGAGAAAAACCCTGAAGCCGTGAAGGGGTTCCTGAAAGCGCTGGCCAAGGGCTTCGCCGATTCCGTCAAGACCCCGGAAGAGGGCGTGGCGGCGGTGCTGAAGCGCAACGAGACGCTCGACAGCGCCATCGAGCTGGAACGCCTCAACATGGCCAACAGCATGAACATCAAGACGCCCTATGTGGTGGAAAACGGCATGGGCGGCGTCGACCCGGCCCGGCTTGCCGCCTCCATCGAGACGTTGAAGGTTTCCATGGGCCTGAAGGGCAATGTGAAGGCGGAACAGGTGTTCGATGCGACCTACCTGCCGGCCAAGGAAGAACGCATGCTTCCCTAAAGGGTGGAGCGAGTGGGTGCCGCGCGCTTCTTCTCCCCCGCCGGGGAGAAGTCCGCGGCAGCGGGATGAGGGGGCAGGGGTGCGGTCTCTCGCTGGTATTGCCCCCTCATCCGACCCTTTCGGGCCACCTTCTCCCCGCGCAGGGAGAAGAAACAAGCGGCGATGGCGGTAGCGCATCTAGCAACTGAAAACGGGGACTGCGATGTCACATCTCGTGGAAATAGACAATGTCGACATGCGTTATGGCGGGTCGGCCGGCACGCTGGCCGTATCCGGTTTGAACCTGACGGTCGACAAGGGTGAATTCGCCGCCGTGGTCGGCCCGTCGGGCTGCGGCAAGTCCACGCTGATGAAGCTGGTGACGGGGCTGCATATTCCGCAAAAGGGCAATGTCATCGTTACCGGGCGGCAGGTCACGGAGCCGGTCTCCATCGTCGGCATGGCGTTTCAGAACCCGACGATGCTGCCCTGGCGCACGACGCTTGAGAACATCCTGCTGCCGCTGGAAATCGTCGAAAAACACCGCCGCCGCCTGCGCGCCCACAAGGCGGAATATGTCGCGAAAGCCGAGCGCCTTCTGGAAATTGTCGGCCTGAAGGGATTTGGCTCGAAATATCCATGGCAGCTTTCGGGCGGCATGCAGCAGCGCGCCAATCTCTGCCGCGCGCTGATCCATGAGCCGGATCTGCTGATGCTGGATGAGCCATTCGGCGCACTCGATGCCTTCACCCGCGAGGAATTGTGGTGCGTCATCCGCGACCTGCACGCCGCGCAGCGCGTGACCATCATTCTCGTAACCCACGATCTGCGCGAAGCGACCTTTCTCGCCGACAAGATTTTCGTGATGAGCGCAAGGCCGGGCCGGGTGCTGGCGGAACACCGCGTGCCGTTCGCCCGCCCGCGCCAGCTCGATCTCATGTATGACAAGGGTTTCAACGACATGGTGCAGGCACTGCATGGCGAAATCGCGCAGGCGAGGGTGGCGGCATGAGCGCGATCATGGAAAGCACCGTCACGGACGAGCCGCGCAAGCCGCTGATTGCCCGCGTCAACTGGGTGAAGGCCGCCCCCTGGCTTTATACGCTGGCGCTCTTCGCGCTGTGGGAATTGCTGGTATATGCGCTGAAAATGCCGCCCACCATCTTGCCGTCGCCGGTGAGGGTAGGTCAGGCCATCCTGCAATATTGGTCGCCGATCTGGAAGAATTCGCTGCAGACGCTTTATACGACGACGTTGGGCTTTGCCATCGCTGTTGTCGCCGGCCTTGCCATCGGACTGTTCATCGGCTGGTCGAAAACCATTTATGCCGGGCTTTATCCATTGATGATCGGCTTTAACGCCATCCCCAAGGTGGCGCTGGTGCCAATCCTCGTCATCTGGTTCGGCATCGGCACTGTTCCCGCCGTGTTGACCGCCTTCCTGATTTCCTTCTTCCCCATCGTCGTGAATGTCGCCACCGGCCTTGCCACCATCGAGCCGGAAACCGAGGACGTGCTGCGGGCGCTGGGCGCGAAGAAGATGGACATCATGCTGAAGGTCGGCATTCCGCGGTCCATGCCCTATTTCTTCGGCTCGCTGAAAATCGCCATCACGCTCGCCTTCGTCGGCTCGGTCGTCTCGGAAACCGTCGCCTCCAATTATGGCCTCGGCAACATGATGAGTTCGGCGCAGAGCCAGTTCAACGTGCCGCTGGTCTTTGCCGGCCTCCTGATGCTCGCCGTGGAAGGCATCGTCATGTACGCCATCATGGCCTGGCTTGAAAAACGCATGACCGGCTGGGCGCATCGCTCCACCATGGGGCAGTGAGTCTTTCTTCTCCCCGCCGGGGAGAAGGTGGCCCAAAGGGTCGGATGAGGGGCGACAGCAGAGATATGCGGCGAGCTTGCCCCCTCAACCCGCTGCCGCGACCTTCTCCCCGGGGGGAGAAGGCGAAAGAGGCACGCGCTCGGCATTCTTCAGGTCAGGGAAAGCCGTGAGCCTGCCATGGCTCAATGCGCAGCCATTTCCTTGACGATATCAGCGCCATCCATCAGGAAGGGATAATAGGTCGGCCAATTGGTGACTTCGTCCAGCAGGGCCTTGCGGTCATTCCCCCAGTAGAGGTGGTAATGGCCGGCTTTTACCGGGGCGATGGAGTGGTCGCTGAACTGGATGAACTGGGGAGCGGCCTCGTCGCCGGCGGTCTTCTTGAAGATGTATCTCACGCCGCGGTTGCCCTTCGTGTAGGTCAGGATTTCCTGGCCGTCGCTGGCATATGTGCCTTCGACCGGCTTGCCTTCCTTATAGAAAGCCACGCTGTCGCCCTTGATGACGATGCGGTTCACATCCGTCTTGTAACCGATGTCGTAATAGGCGCGATATTCTGCGGCCGTCTTGTCGCCATGGGCGGCTTTTTCGGCCATGACGGAATCAAGCGAACCGTTCAGCAGGTAGGGATAAACAGACTGCCAGTCGCCGTCCCAGTCGGAAAGCGTGCGCGGCTTCACCTGGGCATCCTCGAAATAGCCATTGTAAATCTTCTTTTCCGCCTCGGTCATCTGGTGGCTGTGATCGTGCCCGTGGTCATGGCTGTGGGCGGCGGATTTGTCGCCGCCGGCGGCCGTGGCAGCGGCTGCCACCAGCAGCATGGAACCAAGTGCGACCGCGCCGGTGACGCGGATGAGTGTCTTCTGCATTGTTTCGGCCCTCTCGTATCTGTCATGGAAGAGTAAGTTACGTAATAACATTACAATGCGACCTATAGAGGTCGCGCCTGCGGGACGCAAGGTTATGTTCTGACATGCCACGATGAAAAAGCGCGATGGCCTGCCCGGCCACCGCGCTCGCAAAAGAGATGAGGAAGAGGGGCCTTTCCAGACGTCAGGCCGGCTGTGCGCTCAATTCCGCCTTGTGTTCATCGAAGGCGAGTTTCATGGCCTTCGTCACGTCGCGGGTTGTTGCGAAATAACTGTCGCTGCGTACCCAGTAACGCAAGATGAGGGTTGCGCCGTCGGCACTGACCGAATCGACAAAGGTAACAGGGGCAGGGTCCAGCAATATCCGGCTTTCTGAGCGCACCACGCGCATCAGCATATCCTGGGCGGCGGTCAGGTTATCGTCGTTGGTAACGGTCAGGCTCAGCTCGTGACGGCGGGAGGGAAAGCGGCTGTAATTGGTAATCGGCACGTTCCACAGGGTGGAGTTGGGCGCAAGGCGGTAAAGCCCGTCGCTGGTCTTGAGCTCGGTGGCAAACAGGCCGATTTCAATGACCGTGCCGCTGACCGTGCTGGTCTCGATATATTCACCGACCCGGAAGGGGCGCAGCACCAGAAGCATGATGCCGGCGGCAATGTTCTGCAGCGTGCCCTGTAGTGCGAGGCCGATGGCGAGACCGGCGGCACCGAGCGCCGCGAGAATGGAGGCCGTCTGCACGCCGAACTGGCCAAGCACCATGACCAGCACCAGAATAAGCACGACATAACGGATCGCGCCCGCGAAGAAACCGGCAAGCGTCGCATCGAAGCCGCGAATGCGCGACAGGCCCTGAAAGGCCCATCGCTGCAGGAAGGTGGCGGCCAGCCAGCCGATGATCAGCAGCAGAAGCGCGCCGACGATCGAAAAGGAATATTGCACCGCCAGCGCGCTTGCCTGCCGCACGGCAGCCTGCGATGCGACGATGATATCCGTTGCCTGTTGTTCCATGAATTATCCCGTGATTTTCATTGCTGTTCAGGGTTGGTAACGAATGGGTGCCGCAGGGGTTCCGCCAAAAATGGCGCGTCAGCCGGCAAGCGGCAACACGAAAGGCACGTTGCCGTCGGTATCTGCTCCCCTGCCGATCGCCTTGATCGCCTTGACCAGCCGGCCTTCACGCGCCAGCAGCCGGTCGCCAATGGCGATGATGCGGGCGTTAGGGGTGACATAGGGCGAGACGGCGCGCAGGCGAAGCGCAAGCGCCATTTCGTCCTGATCCGGATAGAGGCAAAGTGCGGCAATGACGGCGGCGGCCGGCGAGCGCGAAATCCCCATCCAGCAATGGATGAGCAGTGGCGCGGACTGATCCCATTCCCGGGCAAAATCGATGAGCTTCAGCACATGCGCATCGTCAGGGGCGATAAGATCGCCGGTGCCCTTGAAGGCGATGTCGTTCATGGCAAGCGTCAGATGCCGGTCGGCGGCAATCACCGCCGGGCGGTGAAAGCTCTGCTCCCTGGCGATCAGTGTCACCATTTCGCGGGCCTTGTGCTTCACGGCCATTTCCGCGATCCGCGACAGCGGCGATACCACGATGGCCGTCATGTCGTGCTCCCGGTCCCGGTTGCGCGCAGCGCCTCGATTGCTTCGAAACGTTCGATGAACAGTTTCTGTGCTTCAGTCGAGGGCAGGGGCGTGATGGTGAACATGTCGCGGGTGATGCCGCGCGGTAGGCCGAAAAATTTCTGCGCCTCGGCGGTGGAAAAACCGGCAAGCTCCGTCGCCTCGAAAAAGGCGGCAACCGTATCGGCCTTCTTGATGCGGTCCTTCAATTCGCGCGATGCATGTGGCGGCAGGCCGAAGCGCAGATGCACGGCGGCCTCCAGCCGTTTTTCCACGGTCTTGTAACCGCCGCCGACCACGGATTTGAACGGCGAGATCATGTCGCCGATGACATATTCCGGCGCATCATGCAGCAGCGCCATCAGCATGTCGCCGGGCGTCGCATCCGTGCACATGCGGCAGAAAATCGTCTCGACGATGAGGCTGTGCTGGGCGACGGAAAAGGCATGATCGCCGCGCGTCTGGCCGTTCCAGCGGGCAACGCGGGCAAGACCATGGGCGATATCGGCGATTTCCACGTCGAGCGGCGAAGGATCGAGCAGATCGAGCCGCCGCCCGGAGAGCATGCGCTGCCAGGCGCGCGGACTTTTTGCGGGCGCCACGCCTAGTCCTCCGCCCGCGCTGCCGGATCGGCGGCCGGGAAGGAAAGGCCGCTCCAGACCGGCAGGGCCACGGTTACGGTGGCATCTTCCGCAAGAAGCGGGGTGTCGGAGGCAAGCGCATCGGCAATGCGATCGATCCGCACGATGGCGAGCGCTGTGCTGCCGCAAACGGTCCCGAGCGTGCCGACCGATTTTCCATTGGCGGTAATCTCTGTCCCGCTGGCTGGAAGCGGACCTTCGGCCGAAACGGTAACGACGCGCCGCCTTGCCGTGCCGCGATGTTTCATGCGTGAGACGACTTCCTGGCCGACGAAGCAGCCCTTCCTGAAGGAAACGCCGTCATTCACATCCATCAGCACATCATGGGGAAATGCATCCTGCAGCGCATAGTCCCGGCCGGATTCGGCAATGCCGTGTTCGACGCGCAGCGCCTCATAGGCAGCAGCCTCGCCGGAGGCCGAGGCGCCCGGCAGGCGGAAAAGATCAACGCCGGCCTTGGCAAAACGCCCATCCCGGATGCCTGCCTCGGGCGCTTTCTCGTTCCAGAAAACGCTGACACCTTCGGTCGCTTCGGATTTCAGATCGACGGGCGCGCGCAGCTTGTACATCGTCAGGCGGCGCAGCAGCGCATCCTGCTCGGCAGCACCCGTCTCGATCAGATAATCCGTTCCATCGCGCGCAATCAGGAAATCGAAGAGTATCTTGCCCTGCGGCGTCAGCAGCGCCGCAGGGCGGGCTTCGCCCTCAGCCAAATTTTCAACATCGGTGGTGATGAGATTATTCAGAAATTCTGCGGCGCCTGTGCCGGAAACTCTGATCAGGCGGCGGTCGGCAAGAAAGGCGGAAGGCATGGCGTCACCGTTCGGTTTATGGGAGCGTGTTCCGCCAAGCGTTTACAGCCCAAGGACTTGGGCTGGCTGGATTCCGGCTCGAGGCCGGAATGACGGGAGAAGGGAGCGTCAACCCGCAGTAAACTTTAAGCCTGCCGCACCAATCTCAATCCCAGCGTCGTTCACTCTAAAAACGAATCGCAGAACTTCTACCCAATTATTTCCATCCATTCCGGCAAAACCGCGAGGCGTTTCTGCCAAAATGCTCATTCCGCACAGTTAGGATTTTTACCGGAGAACGGCAAGCACCGAAGGCGATCAATCGCCGGCGGTGAAGAACTTCCATTTGCCATCAGGCGAAATGCCGATGCGGTAAAAGCTGTAATTGCCATATTCCTGCATATCCGCCAGATCGCCCGCCGTGATGATGCGCAGGAGCTCCACCTTTTCCGGCGGCGTCAGCGTGTTGAGCGGCTTGCCGGCGAAATAGGGGAAGACATAGGCTTCGTCCGGCGTGCCGGCATCGATATGGGCATAACCGGTCGACAACAGATCGATGATGATCGCCAGCACTTCCAGCCCGTCCGGATCGCCGGAATAGCTTTTCAGCGCCGCGATCGGGTCTTCGCTGTCATTGCCGTCGATGCGGAATTCATTCTGCCCGGCGGCGATGAAGGGCCGCAGCTTTTCGATGTCGCCGGAGGCGGCGGCGTCGATGATCTGCTGGCGCAGCTTGCGCACGGCTTCCGGGGCCTTGGAAATATCGTGTTCGATGACCACGGACATTTCCGGCGTATTGTCGGGCTTGGAGGATTGCTGGTTGGTCTGGGCGGCGGAACGGTCGACCAGAGGGTCGGGCAGGGGAATGCCTTCCGAATCGCCTTCAACCTCGTCCGGCTCCGCGGGCTCGGCCTGCTTCGGCTGTTCGCCAGTCTGGGCCTGCGGTTGGTTTTCACCATTCTGCGCCGGCTTCAGCTCGGACAGGGCAAAGGCCGCGCCCGGCAAGCCGATTGACCCGACGGTCAGGGCAAGCAGGATGGACAGCAGGGCGGAAGAGCGCAAAAGCCCCTTGCTCAGGCAAGACATGATAGACCCCGGCTTTACTGTATCACGCGCTGCGGAGAAAACTCGCCTTCAAGCATACGCTGGCGCAGCGATTCCAGCATTGCTTCCGCACCAGCTTCGCCATGCATGCGGATGGTTTCGCGCATGGCCAGAGCGATGGCGGCATCGGCGATGATCTCAGGCTCGATGCCGTCGGCCATGCCGTCAGCCCATGCCTCGTTCTGGTGTTCCAGAGCGACCTGCATCTTTTCATGCACGATCATATCGTCGATTTCGTTACGGCTCGTCTGCATTTTTCATCCTCGACAGGGCGGGCAAGTCCTTACCACCCTGTTAACAACACTAGCAGCCTTTTATCAAAACGGCACGGGCTGCGGCGAAAAGAGGTTAACAATCCTCTAATTTCCGAACCTGGACGCGATTTCCTGAGCGAGTGTTGCTCCCTCGTTACGGTAGTTCTCTTCTGCCATGATGGCGGCGCGCGTGCAACTGGTGTGGATGGCCGCAAAGGAGCGGTATCCACGGTTGAATGCAGCCGTCATGCGCTGGCGCCGTTCGGGTTCATTGGCCGTGTCCGCAGCCAGAAGATCGCTCATCGATCTGCGCCAGTCCTCCGGACCGGAAGAAGGGCACAGCGTCCTCAGATATTGCACCGCGCCCAGTATTTCCGAAAGCCGTGCCAGCTTGTCGTCATAGGGCGCGGGCTTGGGCGGCGTCGCTTCCGCAGGGCGTGCCTCCTTGGAAGCCGCCTTTGAAGGCTGCGCATGGGCGATACCTTCCAGGCCCGCAGGTAGCATGGTCAGGAAAAGAGACAGGAAAATGGTTGGCCGTATCAAAATTCTATTCTGCCCCACACATACGCGTGAACTGCTGGCTCGTGAACATCCGGCGGGCGGACATGCCCTAAATAATCGCGATTCTGGCTGGCTGGCAATCATGCAAGCAGGCGCTCGGCGCACTCAATGACGCTTTCAGGGGCCGGCAGCCGGCGGATTTCCGCCAATGTGTACCAGCCCGCATCCGCCGCATCGTCGGCCGCCGTCACCGCCGGATCGGCATCCGTCTCCACGGTAAAGACCGACAGGAAATAATGGCTGGTCAGAACGCCTTCGGCGCTGCGCGAAGGCAGATCGTAGGTGGCGAAGAGTTGCGGTTTGCGCGCCACGATGCCGGTTTCCTCGTGAAGTTCGCGAAGCGCCGTCTCCGCCGGCGTTTCCCCTTCTTCGCCGCGCCCGCCCGGAAAAGCGAACATGTCCTTTGACGGCGGATTGATGCGGCGCACGAGAAGCAGCCGGTCGCCATTCCTGACGATGGCGGAGGAGGCGGGGCGGGGCTTGATGCGAAGGGTCATGAAGGGTTTCACTCGTTTCGGCCGTCTGAGGCCTGTCTGCATATTATGGTGCGTGAGCGCCGATGCGCCCTTTCGGATATGGCGCGGAGGCTCTAACCTGTTGCGAACAACACGCCCCATTGTGCACGCAGAAGACGGTGGAATGAAGGTCTATCTTATCTATGTATTGGCTGCGGTCGCGGAAATCGCCGGTTGCTTCTCCTTCTGGGCCTGGCTGAAACTCGGCAAGCCGGTCTGGATATTGTTGCCGGGCATGTTGTCGCTTGCCGCCTTCGCCTGGCTGCTGGCACTGGTGCCGACCGAAACGGCGGGCAGAGCCTATGCCGCCTATGGCGGGATTTACATCGCCGCATCGCTTCTCTGGCTCTGGGGCGTTGAAGGGCAGCTGCCGGATAAATGGGATGTCGCCGGCGGTGCGGTCTGCCTTGCCGGCACGGCCATCATCCTGTTTGGACCCCGCGCCTGAGGAGAAGAAGATGTGCGGACGTTTTGTCCTGAAGGCGACGCCGGAAGAAATTGCCGATTATCTCGATCTGATCGGGCTTGATGACTTTCCCGCCCGCTTCAACATCGCGCCGACACAACCGATTCTCGTGGTGCTGGAAGGCGAGCGGCAGGAGCGGGGCAGCAACCTGCCCAACCGCCGGGCGGTGCTGGTCCGCTGGGGTTTCCTGCCGGGCTGGGTGAAGGACCCCAAGGATTTTCCCCTGCTCATCAATGCGCGTTCGGAAACCGCCATCGGCAAGGCTTCCTTCCGCGCCGCCATGCGCCATCGCCGCGTGCTCATTCCCGCCACCGGCTTTTACGAATGGCGGCGACCACCGAAGGAGGAGGGCGGCAAACCGCAGCCCTATTTCATCCGCCCGAAAAATGGCGGCATCGTCGCCTTTGCCGGCCTGATGGAAACATGGTCTTCCGCCGACGGATCGGAAGTCGATACCGGCGCCATCCTGACGACGGCCGCCAATGCCGCAATCGGCCGCATTCACGACCGCATGCCTGTCGTCATCGCGCCTGAGGATTTCAGCCGCTGGCTGGATTGCAAGACGCAGGAACCGCGCGAGGTGGCCGATCTGATGCGTCCGGCTCAGGACGATTTCTTCGAGATGATTCCGGTGTCGGACAAGGTCAACAAGGTCGCCAATGTCGGCGCGGATCTCATCGAGCCGGTGCCGGAAAGCGCGCCGCTGGCCAAGATCAAGCCGCCGAAGGACGAGGGGCAGATGTCGCTGTTCTGACGTGATTCCCAAGGCCAATGACTAGGGCCGGACGTTGCCGCATATTTCTTCTCCCCGCCGGGGAGAAGGTGGCCCGAAGGATCGGATGAGGGGGAAACGTTGCCGGATTTCGGAGAGCTTGCCCCCTCATCCCGCTGCCGCAGACTTCTCCCCGGCGGGGAGAAGAAACAAGCGGCACCCGCCCGTTTCCCATAAACGACTATCTTATTCGAAGGGCTCTCAGCCGTTCAGCCCGATCTTCTGCAGGCCTTCCTGGATCATCACGTCGGAATACACCCGGTTGCGGCCGTTCGCCTTGGCGAGATAGAGCAACTGGTCGGCGGCATTCAGCTGATTGTCGAAAGGTTCGCCCTTTTCGATTTCCACCACGCCGAGCGAAATCGTCAGTGCGAGACTGCTGCCGCTGAGCTGGCGGCCATTGCTTTCGACGGCGCCGCGCAGTTCCTCGCAGAACTGATAGGCGGCATGGGCATCGAGCCCGCGCAGGAACACGGCGAACTCCTCGCCGCCGAGACGGGCTGGAATATGGCGCTGTTCGTGGCACATGTCGTGCAGCAGTTCGGCAAGCTTCTTCAGCGCCCGGTCGCCGGCATCGTGCCCCAGCGTATCGTTGATCTTCTTGAAATGGTCGATATCGAGAATGGCGACCGCGCCGTTTTCATCGTTGTCGTTGATGATATCCATCAACGCCCGGGTACGCTCGAAGAAGGAGCGGCGGTTCGGCAGGCCGGTCAGATGGTCGCGTTCGGCCAGTTCGCGCAGGCGTTTCAGCTGCTTCAGCGTTTCGATATTATTGTCGATACGGCACTGCAATTCTTCCGGCACGAAGGGGCGATAGACGAAATCCGACGCGCCTGCCTTGAGGAAACTTGCCGAAAGCAGCCGGTCCGTGGAGGACGAGATGCCGATCACCCGCAGATCTTCCGAGGAGCGGCTGTCGCAGATGCGGCGCGTCAGCTCATAACCGTCCATGTCAGGCATATGATAATCGGTGATGACGAGCTGGATCGATGGGTCCTGCGACAGGATCTCCAGCGCCCGGTTGCCCGAATGGGCCTCGCTGACCCTGAAATTCTGCCGCTCCAGAATTTCCACCAGACCGGAACGCGCCGTGCGCGCATCATCGACCACCAGAACGGAAAAGCGCCGGTTGGTCAAAATCCGGTCGACGGTCTTGACCACCGCATCGACGGTGCGATGCCCATCCTTGACGATATAATCGATGATCTTCTTTTCGGCGTAACGTTTGCGCGCTTCTTCATCAACCGTTGCGGTGAACACGATCGCCGGCACCTTGCGCTCGGAAAGCAGGCCCAAAATCTCGCCCTTCGGCGCGTCGGGCAGGTTGAGCCCCGTCAGCGCCAGCGTGAAATGATGGGCGCTCAGAAGGGCATCGGCGGCAGCCATGCTGTCGCAATGAATGACCTCAGCCTCGGTCTCTTCCGAGAGCCGCGACTTCAGCAGCATGGAAAGAGCAACGGAATCTTCAATCAGAAGGATCTTATCCTGCATGGCCGTCCCAAGCCCCCCTGGCCTGTCTCCGCATTCTTTCCCGAACACCGGATATTCGTCATCCGCAAGTCTGCGGATTTGAAAGTCGGCTTATGCATTGTTTTGGAAAAAACTGCGAAAAATAGAAAATTCTTTGTTATTCACTAGTCTATACGTTTGCACTCGTACAGACGTTTCGTAGAGGCCGGGCTTTTTACTTCACTTTCGTTGCAGCTTCGTTACAAAAAGTTCCCGAATTTATGAATACCGATGCGTCGCGCCGCCATTCTGCAAGCCGGCGAAAAAAAACGGCGCCGTTAAAGGCGCCGCGTCATCGCTGAAATTCTGTCGGGGAATGGCGGCTCTCTACCAGATCCACCGCATGATCCGAAAAGCTCAGAACCCGAAAAACCGAGTATTTTCAGGCGGTTTTGGCAGCGGGCTTGCGTTTCAGCATCAGGGCTGCGGCCGCTACGGCCTTCAGTCCGAGCGGGCGGTAGTGGCTTTTGAGGTCGGGCTTCGCCTGCGGCTGTGCCTTCGTCTCGTTCGTCATTTCTCTCTCTCCACAATTCACGCCATTCGCCTGTGCGAAGCGTGTGAGCCCTCTCTTTCGAGGGTAATCTTGACGGATTCGAGGCGAAAAAAACGAAGCTGACTTTTCGGGATGCGACATTTTGCGCCACATCCGCAAGCCGGGTCCCGCGGGAAAAATAACACCTGTGGTTTCAAATACCCCGGTCGAGGCCGTTGCCGCCATTCGCGTCATCATGCGCGTCTTCTTCGATGGTCAGCGTGCCGTAGCGGCGGTGCCAGAGCCGGGCGCTGATGGGAATGAAGACGAGATAGGCAGCAACCGTCAGAACCAGCACTTCCCATGTGAAGCTCATCAGCATCGCCACGTAGAGCACGACGACGAGGATCATCGGCAGCACCAGATCGCGGCGAATGCGGCTGGTGCCCGATTTTCCCGACCAGACCGGCAGGCGGCTGATGAGGAGATAACCGATGAGCACGGTATAGGCGGCGGCGACATAAGCGAAGGGCTTGTCCGGCGCCACGCCGAGGAAGCCGAGATAGACCGGCAGAAGCACCAGCATGGCGCCCATGGGAGCCGGAACGCCCACGAAGAATTCGTTCTGCCAGGGCGCTTTCACCGGCCGCTCGATCATCACGTTGAAGCGTGCCAGCCGCAGCCCGGCGGCAATGACATAGATGAGCGCGGCGATCCAGCCGATGGAGCGCGCCTGATCCAGCAGATAGGCATAGACCACGAGGGCAGGGGCGACGCCGAAATTGACGATGTCGGCGAGGCTGTCCATCTGCTCGCCGAATTTGGAAGTCGCCTTCATCATGCGGGCGATGCGACCGTCGATGCCGTCGAGGAAGGCGGCGAGCAGCACCATGCCGACGGCCAGTTCGAAGCGGCCCTCGATGGCGAGACGCACGCCGCTGAGACCCGCGCAGATGGCCAGAACGGTGATGAGATTGGGAACCACGAGGCGAAAGGGAATTTCCCTCAGGCGTGGCCCGCGGCCGCTATCCTTGCGGCCCTCCTGTTTTCCGTTCTGCTGCGGCTCGGCGATCGGCGTTTCCATGGCGCATGCCCTTCCTGATTGTCATCAGCCGCGGCGGCTGATGACCGGGCCTTTGGCGGAGCCGAACTCGGCAAGCACGGTTTCACCGGCAACGGCCGTCTGGCCGACGGAAACGCGCGGCTGGAAACCTTCCGGCAGGAAGATATCGAGGCGCGAACCGAAACGGATAAGGCCGAAACGCTCACCGGCATCAACTGGTTCATTCGGCTTGACCCAGCAGACGATACGGCGGGCGACCATACCGGCGATCTGCACCACGCCCACCTTGCCATGCGCGCTTTCGATGACGAGGCCGTTGCGTTCATTGTCTTCGGAAGCCTTGTCCACTTCCGCATTGAGGAAGAGGCCGGGGCGGTAAGCGACATTGACGATGCGGCCGCGTACCGGGGCGCGGTTCACATGGCAGTTGAACACGTTCATGAACACCGAGATGCGCACCATCGGCTCCTTGCCGAGTTCCAGCTCCAGCGGCGGAACGACGGTCTGGATGGCGGAAACCTTGCCATCGGCGGGGCTGATGATCAGGTCGTCATCCTGTGGTGTAACGCGTTCGGGGTCGCGGAAGAAATAGGCGCACCAGGCCGTCAGCACGAGGCCGATCCAGAAAAGCGGTTCGGAGATCCAGCCGAGCACCAGCGATGCGACGAAGAAAGCGGCGACAAAGACGTAACCTTCCTTGTGGATCGGTACGATGGTGTTGCGAATGGTGTCGAACAGACTCATGAGATTCCTTGCTCCGGTTTCCGTTGTCGCGTCTATATGTGGTCGTGATACGACACGATCCACACGGCAATGCGACAAATTTTGCCTAGCTGGTTACAGCCAAACGCCCCGCCCGGCAATGGCCCGGTTGTCATGCCACCCCAAGTTCCCCGGGGTTTCTGCCCGTTAGTGCGCGGGTTCGCCGCGGTCCACGACCCCGAGATCGTCGGTTTCGCGAACTTGGCGCAACATCTCTTCCGCCCGGATGGCTTCGCGCTGGCGGCTCCACATCGAGGCGTAGAGGCCGTTCTGCGCCATCAGCGAGGCGTGCGTGCCCCGCTCGGCGATCAGCCCTTCCTTCAGCACGATGATTTCGTCGGCGTGGATGACCGTCGAGAGACGATGAGCGATGACCAGTGTGGTGCGGTTCTTCGAGACGATATCGAGCGCGCTCTGTATCTCCTGCTCGGTATGCGTATCGAGCGCCGAAGTCGCCTCATCGAGAATGAGGATCGGCGGGGCCTTGAGGATGGTTCGGGCAATCGCCACGCGCTGCTTTTCACCGCCCGACAGTTTGAGGCCCCGTTCGCCGACCATGGTGGCGTAACCTTCCGGCAGCTTGCCGATGAAGGCGCTGATCTGCGCCGCATCCGCTGCGGCCATGACCTCCTCCTGCGTTGCCGAGGGGCGGCCGTAACGGATGTTGTAGGCGAGCGTATCGTTGAACAGCACCGTATCCTGCGGAACCATGCCGATCACCGAACGCAGGCTCTGTTGCGTCACGTCGCGAATATCCTGCCCGTCGATTGTGACGGCACCTTCCTGAATATCGTAGAAACGATAAAGCAGCCGCGAGATCGTCGATTTTCCCGCCCCCGAAGGCCCGACGATCGCCACCGTCTTGCCGGCCGGTACATCGAAGGAAACGCCCTTCAAAATCGGCCTTTCGGGATCATAGGCAAAATGCACGTCGCGGAACGAGATGGCGCCCGGTCCGGCGCCAAGCGGTTTCGCAGCCGCCCGGTCGGTAACCTCGGCCTCAACCTCGAGAAGGTCGAACATCTGCTCTATGTCGGTCAGACCCTGACGGATTTCGCGATAAACGAAACCGATGAAGTTCAGCGGCACGGAAAGCTGCAGCAGCAGCGCATTGACGAAGACGAAATCGCCGATGGTCTGTTCGCCGCGCTGCACGGCGAGCGCCGACATCACCATCATGACGGTGGAACCGATGCCGAAGATCACGCCCTGGCCGAAGTTCAGCCAGCCGAGCGAGGTCCAGATCGAGATCGCCGATTTTTCGTAACGCTCCATCGCAACGTCGAAGCGCTTCGCCTCCATCTCCTCGTTGCCGAAATATTTGACGGTCTCGAAATTCAGAAGCGAGTCGATTGCCTTGGTATTGGCGTCGGTATCGCTGTCATTCATGGCGCGGCGGATGGAGATGCGCCAGTTGCTGGCCCTGACCGTGAACCAGATATAGGCCCAGACGGTGATGACCGTGACCAGCACATAGGAGAAACCGTAGGAGGCCCAGAAGATAATCGCCGTCAGCAGGAATTCGATGAAGGTCGGCGCGGTATTGAGGATGGTGAAACGGACAATGGTTTCAATGCCCTTGGTGCCGCGCTCGATAACCCGTGAAAGCCCGCCGGTCTTGCGTTCCAGATGGAAACGCAGCGAAAGCCGGTGCATGTGCACGAAGGTCCTGTAGGCGAGCTGGCGCACCGCATGCTGGCCGACGCTGGCAAACAGCGAATCGCGCAGCTGGTTGAGCCCGACCTGGATCAGCCGTGTCAGATTATAGGCGATGACCAGCGCCACGGCGCCGAGCAGGAAGACGGGAACAAGACCCGCCATGTCCAGACGGCCGTTCAGCGCATCCGTCGCCCATTTGAAGAAATAGGGAACTGAGATCAGCACCAGCTTGGCGACAACAAGGAACACGGTGGCCCAGATCACCCGCATTTTCAGGTCCCACCGGCCCTCCGGCCACATATAGGGCCAGAGATTGATCAGGGTCTGGGTCGGATTGCTGGAATCTGCCGAAATGGTTTTTTGCTTCGTGGCCATCATTTGCTCCGGTCACTGCCGGAAGCCGACAGCAGGGCGGCGGCTTTGGTCAAGCCGCCGCGCGTGTCACAGATAGGGTCGTTGCGGGTTCACCGCAACGCTTCAAATTCAGGAACCGCCCTTCAGCCGCTTGCGGTGAAGTTCCTCCGCATTCGGCAGGGCCTCTTTCGGCACGCCGAAAATCTGGCCGGGCTCGATCAGGTCGGGATTCTTGATCTGGTCCTCATTGGCGAGGTAGATCGTCGTGTAACGCACGCCCTGTCCATAAACGCGCCGGGAAATCTGCCACAGCGTATCGCCGCGGCGGATGATGACACTGTTCTGGCTCTCGGCAAGCGGTGCCTGCTCGAAGGTCTGCGGGCCGGCAGGCGCTTGCGGCGCGGGCGCGGCCGGCGCCGTAATGTGCAGTTCGGTCAGCCGGCTTGCGAGCGATGCGATGCCGTTGCCGATGGCCGCTACATCATTCGGCCATGCCTCGACCGATGCCAGCAGATCGCGCGCCTTGGCGGTGATGCCACCTGCAAAGGCAGTGAAGGCCGGTTCTGTTGCCGCGGCGGTGCGGAATTCCGAAAGCGATTTCAGGCCTATCGCCACCGCGGAGCGGCCGGCAATGGCCTGATCGAGCGCAGGTGTCGCCTGATCCTTGTAGAGATTGGACAGGATGCCGAATGCCTTGGCGACGTCGTCGCGCAGCTTTTCGAAAGCGGCGCGATCGCTCGCCGTGCTCTGGTTCTCAGCCGGTGCCGTCGTGGTGGTGGCGGGTGAAGCGGCCGGCGCCTGCATGGCGACGGTCGCCTGATCGGTCTGCGGCCGCTCGAAGGGAACGCGCACGCGCAGCTTCACGCTGCCATCGGCATTCAGTTCCTCGACGGTGATGAGATGGCTGCCCACGGCCAGATCGACATCACCCTCGACGACGAAATGACCGGAGGCTTCCGTGACGCTCTTGCCGATCTCCCTGTCATCGACCAGCGCGCGCACCGTCGAGCCGGCAGGCGCGGAACCCGCGACGAAAATCTTCGATCCTTCGAATTCGACGGCGGTGACCTGAACGCTCGAAGCCGCTGTCGGGGCCGGGGCGGAACCGGCAGCGGCGGCGGGCTGTCCCGATTGTGCGGTCTGCAGGGCGGGCGGTGCCGCCTCCGGCATCGCCAGCACGCGGCTTGCTTGGCCGGGCCTGGAAACCATCGCCAGAAGTTCGCCGGCCTTGCCGTCCGGCACGGAAACGGTCGCCACTTCCTCGGATTGCGTCGCCTTGCCGCTGGTATCGGTCGAACGCAGCACCAGCTCGTGGTCGCCGGGGGGCAGGGGATTGTCGAAGACGGCGGCGAAATCGCCGCTTCCATCGATGGTCGTCTGGGCGACGACATTGCCGTTGCTCAGAATTTCAAGCTTTGCACCCGGCTGTGCCTTGCCGGCGATCACGGCCGAACCGTCAGGCTCGACGCGCAGCACGTCGAAGGTCGGCGCGCCGGGCGTGGCCTGGGCGGCATCACCGTTCGCAGGTGCGGCGGCGGGTTCCACAGGCTTCGGCGCACCGTCATCCGTGCCGGCGAAGACGCCGGCCAGACGGCGGATCTGTGCTGCGGCCGCGGCCGCGTTTTCAGGCAGGCCGCGCAGGAAGGCGGTGGTGCGCTCGGCGGCAGCGCGCGCCGTGGTGATCAGCCGCGACGTGGTTTCGTCCAGCGTTTCGGGAATTTCGATATTGGTCAGTTCCTTCAGCGAGGCCTCGACCTTCTTGCGGGCGGCCGCGAAATCGGCGTCGGAGGGAACCTTTTCGTCGGCGAAAAGCCCTGCGAGATCCTTGATCGACTGCGTGGCCGAAGCCGCCAGACGCCCGACCTTGTCGGCGATATTGGCGGTTTCCTCGGCTGCGTCCGACAGGATGTCACCCGCCTTGTCGCCACCCATTTCGACGCTGTTCTTCACGGCGTTGCCCGCCTCGTTGATGGCGTCGCCGATCGGTTTGCCATCATTGGAAATTCTCGGCAGGACGAAAAAGATCATGAGCAGGGATGCAATCCCCAGCACGATCAGCGCCAGCAAACCGGCCTTATTGTTTTTCATCCTGGAATCTCCGGGTATTTCAAGCTTTTCACACGAGTTGAGATTGCTAGCGTCTTACCTTGCGCCAGACAAGCGGCGTGACGGCAAAAGGCCATATTTGCAAGGGATTTCCCAAATTTTCTTGACGTGCCGCATCGCACATAGTTCCTTCCCTTCATGACGGACAAAAATACAGCGATTCGATCCATCTGCGTTTATTGCGGCTCCCAGCCCGGTCGTGATCCGGCCCATATGGAAGCAGGCCGTGCGCTTGGGAAATCCATTGCCGAAAACGGCATTCGCTTGGTTTATGGCGGCGGCACCAAGGGCATCATGGGCGCAGTCGCCAGCGGTGTTCTTTCCAATGGCGGCGAAGTGACCGGCATCATACCGGAATTTCTCGTCGATATGGAGGCAACCCGCCATTCTCTCGGACAATTGAACGAGCTGGTCGTCACCAAGGACATGCATGAGCGCAAACATATGATGTTCGAGCGCTCGGACGCCTTCGTGACCCTGCCGGGCGGTGTCGGCACGCTGGAGGAGATCGTCGAGATCATGACCTGGGCGCAGCTTGGCCGCCATGCCAAGCCGATGGTCTTTGCCAATATCAACGGCTTCTGGAACCCGATGCTGGAACTGGTGCAGCATATGCGCGACCAGGGTTTCATCCATCGCGCCCATCTTCTGAACCCGCTTGTCATCGACGAGGTCAAGGACATCGTGCCCGCCATCATCGACAGGGCGCTGGCGCAGCAGAACCCGGAGGGTGACCCTTCGGTGATTTCCCGCCTCTAGCGCGGCCTGCCCGGAAGCGCGCGGCGTCTTCGGGAAAACGGCGTGCATCCGGCATCTGAAAACCGTTAATGAACCGCCCTGCGGTTCGTTACGATTTTAAATGTATATTAATACAGATTTAACAGCAGCGTCGTTCCGACCGCTCTTTTCATGGCCCCGCGACTGATCCTGTGCCAGCCTCACCGGGGCGTTGGCTGTTGCGGAATTTATTTCGCCGCCATGAGAGTGGGTGCATCGGGAAATGATAGCTTTTGTGGTGCGGCTTAAAAGCCGGGCGCATTTCATTATTCAGAGAAGCCCGCTGCGGGGCAGGGAGGCCGTTCTTGGTGCCGCCGCCCGCCGCCGGGTGGATGCCCGGATGAGGCTGGGCATCGTGATCGCCGTCTTTACCGTCATCTATGCCGTCGTGGCCGCGCGCCTCGTTCAATATGGCCTTGCGGAACCGGTTGCCACCGCCTGGATCAATACGGGTGCCACAGCCGTCGCGTCGCGGCCGGATATTGTCGACCGCAACGGTACATTGCTGGCCACCGATCTCAACATGGTGTCGCTCTACGCGGATCCGCGCCGGGTGGTCGATCCGGATGAGGTGGTGGAAAAACTCGCGACTGTCATCCCCAATCTCGACTGGCGCGAAACGCACCGCAGATTGCGCTCGGATAGCGGCTTCCAGTGGCTGCGCCGCCAGCTGACACCCCGGCAGCAGGCGGCTATCCTCAATCTCGGCATACCCGGCATCGGTTTTCGGCCGGAAAAACGGCGATTTTATCCGGGTGGCCCGACCGCCTCGCACATTATCGGCCATGTGAACGTCGACAATCAGGGCCTTGCCGGCATGGAGCGTTATCTCGACCAGCAGGGGCTCGCCGATCTGCGCGCCACCGGTCTTGCGAGCGGCATGGCGCTGGAGCCGGTGAAACTGTCGATCGATCTGCGGGTGCAGAACATCGTTCGTGAGATCGTCATGAAGGCGAAAAACGACTATCAGGCGGAAGCGGCGGGCGCGGTAATCCTCGATGTGGAGACGGGCGAGGTGCTGGCCATGGCCTCGGTGCCGGACTACGACCCCAACGAACCGTCCCGCACCCTTGCCGATGGCAGCATCGACAGGGAGTATGAAAAGGGGTGGTTCAACCGCATGAGCAATGCCACCTTCGAGATGGGCTCCACCTTCAAGAGCTTCACGCTCGCCATGGGGCTGGATGCGGGCGCGATCACGCTCAATTCGGTGGTCGACGCATCGCGGCCGATCCGCATGGGCGGCTTCACCATCAAGGATTTCTGGGGCAAGAACCGCCCGCTTTCAATCGCGGAAGTGTTTCAATATTCCTCCAACATCGGCACGGCCGCCGTCGCCGACATGGTCGGTGTCGAAGGCCACCAGCAATTCCTGACGAAACTCGGATTGCTGTCGCGCATGGAGACCGAAATGCCCGGCGTGGCCACGCCAACCCAGCCGAGGACGTGGAAGAAGATCAATTCCGTCACCATTTCCTTCGGGCACGGTATCGCCACCACGCCGTTGCAGACGGCGGTTGCCGCCGCAGCGCTTATCAATGGCGGAAACCTGATTTCACCGACCTTCCTGTCGCGTTCAAGGGAAGAGGCGGCAACGGTTTCCCGTGCCGTCATCAAGGGAAAGACCAGCGCCGATATGCGCTATCTTTTCAACTGGAACGGTATCAAGGGCTCCGGCAGGCGTGCGCAGGTCGATGGTTTCCATGTGGGCGGCAAGACCGGAACCGCCGACAAGGTCATCAATGGCCGATACGCCAAGGATATCAATTTCAACAGTTTCGTCGCCGCCTTCCCGATGCACAGGCCGAGATATGTCGTTCTATCGATGATCGATGCGCCGAAGACGGGTGAGAACGGCGGGCGCACGGCAGCCTCCACCGCAGCGCCGATGATCCGCGAAATCGTCGCCCAGACGGCAGCGCTCCTCGGTGTCAAACCGCGTTTCGGTTACGAAGCGGAACCGCAATTGCTGATGGATTATTGACCCCCTCATTGCTGTGACGGGCACAGGAATGAGGGGACAAGCGAGATTATCGCTTGAGCCGCATCAGGCTCGAGCCGGTATAGATCGCCAGCGCCACCCAGATCATCGCAAACGCCGCCATCCGCACCATGTCGAAGGGTTCCTTGAAGATGAAGATGGCGATGAGGAAGATCATCGTCGGCGCGATATATTGCATGATGCCGATGGTCGACAGCCGCAGCAGTTTTGCGCCATTGCCATAGAGAATGAGGGGAACGGCGGTGATCACGCCGCTTGCGGCCAGAAGCCATGTGTCTGCGGAATTGCCGCCCATGAAATGCGCCTGTCCGCTGAAGGCAAGCCAGATCATGACCAGCACGGCGGGGATGGACAGGAGCATGACTTCCAGCAGGAAGCCCTGCGTCGCGCCGATCGGCAATGTCTTGCGGAAGAAAGCGTAAAAGCCCCACGAGACAGTCAGCGCGATGGAGACCCAGGGCAGGCTGCCGGCGTGCCAGGTGAGAATCGCCACCGCCACCGCCACGAGGCTGATGGCGGCAATCTGCGCCGGGTAGAGCTTTTCCTTCAGCAGCACTGCGCCAAGGAAGATGCTGAACAGCGGATTGATGAAATAGCCAAGTGCGGCGTCAAGCGCGCGGCCGGCGCCGATCGACCAGATATAGACACCCCAGTTGATGCTGATGAGGGCGGCGGTAAGGCTCGCCATGGCCAGCATTTTCGGGGTTTTCAGTGCCGTGCGGATTTCCGCCGTGCGCCCGAGCGCGATCAGCACGACCGCCGCGATCGGCACCGACCAGATGACGCGATGCACGATGACTTCGATCGGCGAAATATGCGCGACCGCCTTCATGTAAAAGGGGAGAAAGCCCCACAGCAGATAAGCGGAGAGCGCGAAAGCAAAACCGCGCGCGCTATCGCCGCCCTCTTGGGCCGGGAGCGTTTTGTCGAGTGCCATGGGAGTACCACCAATCGTTGGGATAGTTCCTTCATAGCGGATCGGCTTGATGGGAGCCAATTCATTTCCGTGAAGGGTTCATGAGAAAAACTGCATGAATAAAGGGCGTTTTGCCCGCAAAACGGGCTTCAGTCGCGACCGACAGGGGATACACGCCGGCAGGTCCAGCGTGAATCCGGTTTGAATCATTGTCTCATCCGGCCTCTGCAACCGGTTGAACGGACTGGTTATTTCCCCGCAAAACGATCATTTGCGCGAATCAGCTGGTCAAGAATGCCCGGCTCGCTCATCGCGTGTCCGGCTGCCTCGATGATGTGGAAATCCGCCTTCGGCCAGGCCTTGGCCAGCTGCCAGGCATATTTCAGCGGGCAGGGCATGTCATAACGTCCATGCACGATGACGCCGGGAATATCTTTCAGCTTGCCGGCGTCGCGCAGCAATTGCCCTTCCTCCAGCCAGCCGCCATTGACGAAAAAGTGGTTCTCGATGCGGGCGAAAGCGATGGCGTATTTATCCTCGCCGAAATCCTCGACACGGTCGGTATCGGTAACGAGCGCGATGGTCGCGCCTTCCCACTGGCTCCATGCCTTGGCGCATTCGAGCTTCTTTGCCTCGTCGGTGCCGGTAAGATAGCGGTTATAGGCCTGCATCATCTCGCCGCGTTCGGCTTGCGGGATAGGCGCGATGAAATTTTCCCAGCGGTCGGGATACATTTCGGAAACGCCGAACTGGTAGTACCAGTCCAGTTCCGGCCTGGTGACGGTGTAGATGCCGCGCAGGACCAGTTCGCTGACGCGGTCCGGATGGGTCTCGGCATAGGCGAGCGCCAGCGTCGAACCCCAGGAACCGCCGAAAACCAGCCATTTTTCAAAACCGCAAAGCGCGCGCAGCCTTTCGATATCGGCAACGAGATGCCAGGTGGTGTTGGCTTCCAGCTCCGCATGCGGCGTGGAGCGGCCGCAGCCGCGCTGGTCGAACAGGATGACGTCGTAAAGCGCGGGATCAAAAACCCGGCGATGCGTGGGATTGACCCCGCCGCCCGGACCGCCATGCAGGAAAACCGCCGGTTTCGCACCGCGTGTGCCCACCCGTTCCCAGTAGATCGTGTGGCCGTCGCCGACATCGAGCATACCGGTTTCGAAAGGTTCGATCTCGGGGTAAAAGCCGCGCAATTCTTCTGTCATGTGTCACTATCCTCTGGTGGCCATTTGGCCGTGTCGTGGTCCGGATGCTGCCGGCTGTTCACCGGCGCGGGCGCGTCATCCGTTGCAGGTTCCGGCTCGACCGGCAAGCCGTCAAGCTCGGCGAACCAGTGCATCTTGCCGGCAAGATTGGACTGCGCCTCGGGTTTTACCCGCTGCGGCTCGTCCAGCGAACCGAGGGTAATGTTGATGAAGTCGGCCCCCGGCATGTCATAAAAGAGCGGCGTGCCGCAACGACCGCAGAAACCGCGGCGCACATGGTCGGAGGACTGGAACCATGATGCCTCGCCGCGGGTCATCTCAAACTGCGTGAGGGTACTTGCCGCAAGCGGCATGAAATAATTGCCCGACGCCTTCTGGCACATGCGGCAATGGCACAGATGCGGATAACGCAAGCCGCCCTTGATCCGGTAACGCACCGCGCCGCACTGGCATCCGCCGGAAAAGCCCGTCAGTTCGTCCATTAGCGGCCTTCTTCCGGCGGCCATACCTGCGTGTCGTGATCCGGGTGCTGATAGGAGGTGATCTCCGCCTCGTCGACGCCCTGTTCCACCGCCGGCTTGCTGAAGAGCTGCTCGATCCACGGCATGCGCTTGTGGAAATTGACCTGCACCTGCGGCTCGATACGCTCCGGCTCATCGAAAGCGCCGATGGCGATCTCCACGCCGCCGGGATAATGATAGGTCAGCGGCGTGCCGCATTTGTTGCAGAAACCGCGATGGATTTTTGCCGAGGAGCGGAAGAGGGCTGGCTGGCCGCGTGTCCAGGCCAGATGCGCCTGATCGGCGCTGACCAGCGCGCCGAAGAAATTGCCGAAATGTTTCTGGCACATGCGGCAATGGCAGATGGAGGCCCGGCCAAGCTTGCTCGCGTGAAAACGCACGGCGCCGCACTGGCATCCGCCGGAAAAGCCCGCTTCACTCATTTTCTGTTCTCCGGTGGCCAGCTTTCGGTGTCGTGGTCGGGATGCTGATAGGAGATCAGGTTGGTGAGATAGTCCACCGAGGTCAGGTCGTCTTCCGTGGGAACGGCCGGTAGCGTGTGGATGCTGTCGACGAAATCGATCTTGCGCTCCACACCCCACTGAATGGTCGGCGGCAGTGCCGCGGGATCGTCAAACGCACCGGCGGCCACCGCCACGCCATCCGGCGCCTCATAGGTCAAAGGCGTGCCGCATTCCGGGCAGAAGCCGCGCTTGACGACGCTGGAGGACTGGAAGCGCTTCGGCTCTCCCCGGGTCCATTCAAATTCCACGCCACGCACCGAAACCAGCGGCGCGTAATAGGCCCCGAACGCTTTCTGGCACATGCGGCAATGACAGATCGAACTGTCTTTCAGATCGCCGGTAGCGCGAAAACGGATCGCGCCGCACTGGCATCCGCCGGTATGGGTGGTCATGGTTGGTTCTCCTTTACCGTTCGGATAATGTGGAGACAGACATTGTCGATGTCGCTCATGATATCGTCGTTCCAGAAGCGGAGGACGGTCCAGCCAAGTTCCTCGAGTGCCTGCGTTCTGTGCAGGTCATAGGCTGCCGCAGCGTCGTCCGCGTGCTGAAACCCGTCCAGTTCGACGACGATCTTATGCGACGGGCAGGCGAAATCAACGATGTATCCGCAAACCGGTAGCTGGCGTCTGAAAGAGAGGCCGTCTAGGCGATGAGCACGGACGGCGTTCCAGAACCTCAGTTCGGCGTCGGTCATGGCCTTTCGCATCTGTCGGGCATGTGACCGATGTTGAGGATTGACCTTGGCGTGGGGCACGGGATGCTCGCGGCTTGATGGGGTACCGCGAGATTGGAGTATGGTGTGGTCGAAAGCAAGGGCGTGTCGTGGGGCTTTACCCCCCTCTGCCCTGCCGGGCATCTCCCCCTCAAGGGGGGAGATCAGCAGGAGGCGCTACCGCCACTTCATTCGCAAACGTTGAGATGGGCGAGACCTTGCCGCAGATCGATCTCCCCCCTTGAGGGGGAGATGCCCGGCAGGGCAGAGGGGGGTAAACCGCAAGCCGCAGCAGCAAATTACCGCTTAATCTCCCACGTCGTCGTCCGCTCCCCGGTCTCCTTGTCCTTGCCATCCTTCAGCTGAATGCCCTTCTCGGAAAGCTCATCGCGCAAACGATCCGCCTCCGCGAAGTTCTTCGCCTTCAGCATTTCCAGACGCAGCTGCACCAGCGCATCGACAGCCGAAACGATGGCCTCGTCCACTTCCGCTTTCTTCGGCAGGACACCGAGCAGTGCGGCGCTGGCCGCAAAGGCGGGCAGTTTGGATGGATCGGTATTGGCGGCGTGGGCCAGCGCGTGCAGCGCCTGGACGGCGGCAACCGTGTTGAGATCGTCGGCAAGCGCCTCGAGTACGGTTTCGTCCGGTGCGGCATCGGCGGCATCGGCCGCTGGCCACTTGGCCAGCAGGCGTTCGGCCTCTTCCAGACGCTTCACCGAAAAATCGATCGGCTCGCGATAATGCGTCATCAGCATGGCAAGGCGCAGCACCTCGCCCGACCATGTTCGGCCGCCGAATTTCTCCGTGTGCAGCAATTCGTAGATGGTCACGAAGTTGCCTTCGGACTTCGACATCTTGCGGCCCTCCACCTGCACGAAGCCGTTATGCATCCACACATTGGCCATGACATGTGTGCCGTTTGCGCAGCGCGATTGCGCGATTTCGTTCTCATGATGCGGGAAGATGAGGTCGAGCCCGCCGCCGTGAATGTCGAACACTTCGCCGAGGTAACGACCGGCCATGGCCGAGCATTCGATGTGCCAGCCCGGACGGCCACGGCCCCAGGGGCTTTCCCAGCCCGGTTCGTTATGCGAGGACAGTTTCCACAGCACGAAATCGCCGGGGGTCTTCTTGTGGGCTTCCACCGCCACGCGCGCACCGGCCTGCTGCTCGTCCAGCGGCCGCTTGGAAAGCTGGCCGTAATCGGCCATCGAGCGGGTGTCGAACAGCACCTCGCCGCCCGCCGTATAGGCATGGCCGCGGGCGATCAGTTTTTCGATGAGATCGATCATCTCGGCAATATAATCGGTGGCGCGCGGTTCGACGGTCGGCGGAAGGCAGCCGAGCATGGCCACATCGTCGTGGAACTGGTCGGCGGTTTTTTTCGTCACCGCGTGGATGGCCTCGTTCAGAGGCAGATGCGGATAGTCGCGCAACGCCCGCGCGTTGATCTTGTCGTCGAGATCGGTGATGTTGCGGGCATAGGTCACATGGTCTTCGCCGAAGACGTGGCGCAGCAGCCGGTAGAGAACATCGAAAACGATGACCGGGCGCGCATTGCCGATATGAGCAAAATCATAGACCGTCGGGCCGCAGACATACATGCGCACATTGTCCGCATCGATCGGCACGAACTCCGCTTTTTCGCGTGTGAGTGTATTATGAAATTTCAGGCGCAAGGACATGCGGCAGTTCCCTAAAGGCAGAATATTATCCTGGCCGGAACGTTTATCTTTCTTGACCTTGCGGGAGACGAAAACGATCTGGCCGGTGGCGAACCAGCAAAAAAAATCTCAGCAGCAGGTGCAGATCATCGTTCTCATATCTTGCTTTATGGCGCGGCGGTGCGGCCCGGTCAAGAGCAACCGTGGTGGCCTTATCGCCGCTCCGAGCGGAAAATATTCATTCCGGCTGACGGTAATCCACGAATTTTCCCTCGCGCACAAGGAAGAGTTTGCCGGTTTCGGTGAGATCGGGCGAGGCGAGCGGAAGAATGGCTGCGGCCACCTCCGATGGATGCGGCACGGTGGCCGGGTCTTCGCCGGGCATGGCCTGCGCACGCATCGCCGTCCGTGTCGCGCCGGGATTGATGCTGTTGACGCGAAGCGCGCTCTTCTGCGTTTCCGCCGCCCAGGTGCGGGCCAGCGCTTCGACTGCCGCCTTGGAGGTGGAATAGACACCCCAGAAGGGGCGACAGCTATGGGCGGCGCCGGAGGACAGGATGAGCGCGCGGCCGGCATCGGATTTCAACAGCAGCGGCTCGACCGAGCGGATCAGCCGCCAGGTGGCGGTGACATTGATGTTCATGACCCTTTCGAAGACCTTCGCCTCGATATGGCCGACCGGCGAGATGACGCCGAGAACGCCGGCATTGGCGACGAGAATATCGAGCTTGCCCCAGCGCTCGAAAATATTCGCACCCAGCGCATCGATGGCTTTCATGTCGGAGAGATCGAAGGGAACCAGCGTCGCGGTGCCGCCGACGGCCTTGATGGCGTCGTCCAGCTCCTCAAGACCGCCCACCGTGCGGGCGCAGGCGATGACATGCGCGCCGGCCCTGGCGAGTTCCAGCGCCGTGAAATAGCCGATGCCGCGCGAAGCGCCGGTGACGAGAGCGATGCGGCCCTTGAGATCGATAGTCCCCTTGAGATCGATAGTCATTGTCTCCCCCGAAATGATTGCGCTTCCTTCTACGAAGCGCCGCTGGCCTTTCGCAAGCGATCATATCGTCGCATGCGAGAGCCTGAACAAAAGGCAAGAAAAAAGCGGCCACCGGAAGCCGGATGGCCGCTCTGTCTAGGGCGTATCAGCCGTTGCTGGCCAGCATGGAAATCTTGCTGCCCATGGCCTCGCCATTCTTGTCGAGAAGGCGGGTCGGATAGTCGCCGGTGAAATAGTGGTCCGTGAACTGCGGACGCGCCGGATTGCGGTTTTCGCCGCCCACCGCACGGTAAAGCCCGTCAATGGACAGGAAGGCCAGCGAATCGGCGCCGATATATTTCGCCATCGCCTCGACATCGGCATATTGGTTGGCGAGCAGCTTGTCTGCGTCCGGCGTGTCGATGCCATAGAAATCCGGATGGAAGATCATCGGGCTGGCAACGCGGATATGAACTTCCTTGGCGCCGGCTTCGCGGATCATCTGCACGATCTTCACCGAGGTCGTGCCGCGCACGATGGAATCATCCACCAGCACCACGCGCTTGCCTTCGATCATCGCCCGGTTGGCGGAGTGCTTCAGCTTGACGCCGAAAGCGCGGATCTGCTGCGTCGGCTCGATGAAGGTGCGACCGACATAGTGGTTGCGGATGATGCCGTATTCGAAGGGAATGCCGCTTTCCTGCGCAAAACCGAGTGCTGCCGGCGTGCCGCCATCGGGAACCGGGACAACGACGTCGGCTTCCAGCGGCGCTTCCTTGGCAAGGTTCATGCCCATGTTCTTGCGCGTCGTATAGACGTTGCGGCCGCCGACGACGGAATCGGGACGGGCGAAATAGACATATTCGAACAGGCAGAGGCGCTCCGGCTGCGGCTTCGAAGGCTTGCGCGCATCGATGGTGATCGAACCGTCAGGCTGGATTTCGCAGATGATGACTTCGCCGTTCTCAACGTCGCGCACGAATTTCGCGCCGATGATGTCGAGAGCGCAGGTTTCCGAGCAGAAGATCGGCTTGCCGTCCAGCTCGCCCATGACCAGCGGGCGGATGCCGATAGGATCGCGGGCGGCGATCAGCTTGGTGCGTGTCATCGCCAGCATCGAATAACCGCCTTCCATCTGCCTGATGGCGTCGATGAAACGATCGGCGGTGGAGGAGTGGCGTGAACGGGCGATGAGGTGAAGGACGACTTCGGTATCCGACGTCGACTGACAGATGGCGCCGGTGGCGATAATCTGGCGACGCAGCGTCAGGCCATTGGTGAAATTGCCGTTATGGGCAATGGAAATGCCGCCTTCTTCCAGCTCGGCAAACAACGGCTGCACGTTGCGCATCGCCACTTCGCCGGTCGTGGAATAACGCGTGTGGCCAATGGCGATGGAGCCGGGCAGGCGGGCAAGGGTTGCTGGATCGGTATAATGATCGCCGACGAGGCCCATATGGCGCTCCTGGTGGAAGCGCTTGCCATCGAAGGAGACGATGCCCGCCGCTTCCTGGCCGCGATGCTGGAGCGCATGCAGGCCGAGAGCGGTCAGCGCAGACGCATCGGCATGGCCGAGAATGCCGAACACGCCGCACTCTTCATGCAGCGTGTCGCCGTCGATCTCTTCCTTGAAAGTGGCCCCAGGGAACGGGGAATGCGAAAGCGGCTCAATCATCCGGCTTGCCCTTGCTCTCTACCGAGAAAAAAAGAAAGACCTCTCCGGTGAGTATTTCCCCCGGTCGGTCCGTCTGTGTCGTGCTTGATATTTAGCACAAATAGCGCGCCTTGCATGCATTGCAAGGCGCACCCTCGTGTCAATTATTCGTTGCTGGCGGATTTGTTGCCGGCACATCTTCCGCAGGCGCCTGCGTCGTCGCCGGTTCCTGCGGTTTTCCAAGGATACGGGCGCGAATCTGCGGCTCGATATCGTCAGGCAGAACCGCTTCCAGCTTGCCCACCAGCCCGTCGAGGAAGGGCTTGGACTTCGCCTGCGTCACCCATTCCGGCTGCGTCTTCACATCCACCAGCCAGTTCCAGAATGCGACCGCGACGACGAGCAGCAGGATGCCGCGCGCCGCGCCGAACAGGAAACCGAGCGTGCGATCCAGCGCGCCGATGCGGCTGTCGATGATGAAATCGGCAATACGCGAGGTGATGAAGGAAATCACGATCAGCGAGACGAGGAAAACGACGCCTGCCGAACCGGCAATGGCGATCTTGTCGTCATCGGTATAGTTGCGCGCATAGGGCAGCAGAACCGGATAAAGATAATAGGCGGCAGCCACCGAACCGGCCCAGCTCGCGATCGACAGAATTTCGCGGGAGAAGCCGCGGACCATCGCGAGAATGGCGGAGAAAAGAACAACGGCGATGACGATGCCGTCGAAAATTGTAATGGGCATATACCAACTCCGGAGGTGCGACGCCTTGTCAGACGCTGCCTTGCCAATTTTGCGATCCTCTTACACCACTGTTTCCCTTGGCGAAAGGATCAATATTCGTCGTCCTCAACCTGTTTGAACCGGTTGCCGGAGCCGGCGATGCGGGCCACGAGGTCCGGAAGGCTTTCAATTTCCGTCCAGCGTCCCTTGCCGCCTTTCGGCAATTCAGCCGAAGCAGAAGGCAGAAGTGCGGCGGAAAAGCCGAGTTTTTCAGCTTCTTTCAATCGCTGGCCCGTATGCGAGACCGGTCGCACCGCGCCTGACAGGCTGATTTCGCCGAAATAAACACAATCGGCGGGCAGGGCAAGACCGGCAAGCGAGGAAACCAGCGCCGAGGCAATGGCCATATCGGCGGCCGGTTCGGAAATGCGGTAGCCGCCGGCAACATTCAGATAGACATCATGCTGGCCAAGCTTCACCCCGCAATGGGCCTCCAGCACGGCGAGAATCATCGCGAGGCGCGAACTATCCCAGCCGACCACGGCGCGGCGCGGCGTACCCAGCGAAGTGGCAGCGACCAGCGCCTGCACTTCGACAAGCACGGGTCGCGTGCCCTCGATGCCGGCAAAAACCGCAGCGCCCGGCGATTTTTCGTTGCGCTCGCCGAGAAACAGTTCGGAGGGATTGGAGACTTCCCTGAGGCCGCGATCCGACATTTCGAACACACCAATTTCATCGGTCGGCCCGAAGCGATTCTTGACGGTGCGCAGGATGCGGTGGTGATGACCTCGGTCGCCTTCGAAATAAAGCACGGCATCGACCATGTGCTCGACCACGCGCGGACCGGCGATCTGGCCTTCCTTGGTGACGTGGCCGACCAGCACCATGGTCGCGCCCGTCTGCTTGGCGAAGCGGATCATCGCCTGCACGCCGGTGCGCACCTGCGTCACCGTGCCGGGCGCGGAATCGGCCGTATCGCTCCACAGTGTCTGAATGGAATCGATGATGACGAGATCGGGCCGCTTGCCCTCGGAGATCGTCGCCAGAATATCCTCGACATTGGTTTCCGCCGCCAGCAGCACATCGGTTTCCGCAGCCCCGAGACGTTGGGCGCGCAGACGCACCTGCGCCACCGCTTCTTCGCCCGAGACATAGATGATGCGATGCCCGCGCCGCGAAAGGGCCGCTGCGGCCTGCATCAAAAGAGTCGATTTGCCGATGCCCGGATCGCCACCGATCAGGACGGCCGAACCGCGCACGAAACCGCCACCGGTCGCCCGGTCCAGCTCGCCGATGCCGGTCGGAATACGCGGCGCTTCCTCGATTTCACCGGAAAGTGAGGTGAGCGTGACGGGCCGGCCCTTTTTGGGCGTCTTGCCCGGCCCGGAGCCGATGCCGCCCATCGGGTCTTCCTCGACGATGGTATTCCATTCGCCGCAGCCTTCGCATTTTCCCGCCCAGCGGGTGTGAACCGTGCCGCAGTTCTGGCACACGAATTGGGTCTTGGCTTTTGCCATCTTCTATCAGTTTTCTTCTTGTTTGAAATCTTTGGCGGAAATGTCTTGATGGCCATGCAGAACGCGCAGAACGGTAAGCTCATTCTTGTCGACACGAAAGAAAATGACGCGCTCACGATAAGCGATGCTGCGAAGCCCGGCTCCATATTCGCTTCTTGAGATACCGGATAAGCCCAGTGCCGCTATCGATTCGATTTTATTGAAGATATCGAGGGCGAAGCGATCAGCCGCAAGGGGATTCTCAACCTCGATATAGGCGTGGTCTTCGGCAAGGTCGTTCCTTGCGCGCGTGGTCAAGGTTGGAGTCCGGATTTTAATGGCCGGTCCCCGTTTTTTGCTGCGCGGAAACTCTTTTTATATCGGCCAGAAACTCGTCCTGTGAGGCGTAACGGTGAACCCGGCCCGCCTCGGCGTCGTCGATGCCCTCCCGGATCAGCAACTGAAGCGCGGCTCTTTTACCCTCCTCACTGCTTAGCAATTGCAGGCTCGCATGGATAACGGCGTCCGCGTCGCTGTAAACGCCCGCCGCCACCTGCTCCTCGATGAACTTTTCGTCCTGCTCGCTCAAATGGATTTCGGGCATTTCGATCTCCTTTTGTTCTCTTTTAGCACAGGTCACGTCGGCTTTCCAAGAGCTAAAGGCAGCTCTCAGTCGTCGGCCATCAGATATTGACGCTCGTAGCGCAGGCCAAGCCCTGTCAGCATCTCGTAGCCGATGGTGCCGGCCGCCCGTGCGGTCTCATCGACCGGCACATTCGGACCAAAAAGCTCGATATAGTCGCCGCTGCGAATGGCATTTGCCGGCACATCCGTGACGTCGAAGATGGTGAGGTCCATGGTCACGCGGCCAGCCACCGGCACCCTGTGACCGTTGACCACGCCATAGGCGCCGCCATGGCCCATTTCACGCAGGGGAATGCCTGAACCCGAGAGCGAACGCTGGTATCCGTCCGCATATCCGACGGATGCGATGGCAAGCCGGCTTGCACGCTTCAGCAGGAAGCTGCCGCCATAGCTGACGGTCTGGCCTTCACCCGCCTCGCGTATCTGGATGATCCGCGCCTCAGCCTTCGCCACAGGCCGCATGGGGTTGGCCAGGTCGTTGACCGCTTCGCCGCCATAAAGGGCGATGCCGGGGCGGGTGAGGTCAAAGTGATAGTCGGGGCCGAGAAAGATGCCGGCGGAAGCCGAGAGGCTTGATTCTATGCCTTCAAAAGCGGCGCTAACCTTCCGGAATGATTCGAGCTGGGCCCTGTTCATCGGCGAGGAGGGCGTGTCGGCGCAGGCGAGATGCGACAGAACCAGAACGGGATCGAAACTCGCCGGCCTTGTCACGTCGTCGGCCAGAAACAGGGCGTCGTCGAGCGGCAGCCCGAGGCGATTGAAACCGGTATCGACATGCAGCGCGCAGGGATGGTCGCCACGCTCGGCCACCGTCGCCATCCAGAAGGACAGCTGTTCCTCGGAGGCCAGCACTGGCACCAGATCATTGTCGAAGACCTGCCGTTCCTGGCCCTGCCAGATTCCTGAGAGCACGAAGATGCGCGCTTCCGGGGCATAGGAGCGCAGCGTCGCGCCCTCGGCCACCGTCGCCACGAAGAAATCCCGCGCACCGGCATGGTACAGGGTGGCGCCGCAATCCTCGATACCGAGGCCGTAAGCATCGGCCTTGACGACAGCCGCCGTCCGCGCCTTGCCGGACCGCTTCTTCATGTCCCGCCAGTTATCGGCCAGCGCGCCAAGATCGACGGTCAGCCTCAACGGTGCGTGCTCGAAAGCGTCGGTTTCTGTTTCGGCGAAAGTCTCTTCGAAGTCGTCTGTCATGCCATGCGTCCGGTTGATGGGAACTGCCCGAACCCTAGCACTTTTGTTCAAGACGGTAAGGATGGAATGCTCTAAACTTCGTTCATGCACAATGTTTCGCAGGAACAGGCCATAGATGTCATGCCGATTGCCGCGACGGAAACCACGCGTTTCTGGCGTGACGGGCGTTTCGGCGGCATGGAGTGCCTGAGTGCGACGTTTCTCACCCATGAATATTCGCCGCACGCGCATGATACCTTCTCGATCGGCGCGATCGAAAGCGGCTCGCAGATTTCCACCATCCAGGGAACCACGGAACAGACAGGGCCGGGGCATCTCTATCTCATCAATCCGGACGAGATACATGACGGCGCGCCGGGCGGCGGCGGTTATCGTTACCGGATGATCTATCCTGACACGGCGCTGCTGCGCGACGTTATCGAGGATGTGACGGGCAGGGCTTTTCACGGCACGCCGTCTTTCCCGAAATTCCTGCCGCGCGATCCGCAGATGGCCGCCGCCTTTCAGGTGGCGCATCGGCGGCTGGAGGCGAAATCCGGTGCGCTGGAAGCGGATGAGGGCATGTTTTCGGTTCTCGCCACCCTGTTCGGCCGGCACGGCAGCGCCATCATCCTGCCTGTGGAAACCCGTGAAAGAACGGCGGTCCATGCCGCCCGGGACTATCTTTACGACCACTATGAAACCGATATCGGCCTTGAGGAGCTGGCCGCCATCGCCGGCCTCAGCCGCGCGCATCTCATCCGTGCCTTTCGCAGGGAATTTCATATCACGCCGCATGCCTATCTGACGGATGTACGCATCCGCAGGGCACGGAGCCTCCTGCGCGCCGGTGAGACACCGGCCGAGGTGGCAGCGATGTGCGGTTTTGCCGATCAGGCGCATTTCACCCGGCATTTCAAGGCGCGCACCGGCATAACGCCGGGGCAGTTCCGGGCGGCGTGATTCCGCGCACCTTTCCTTCTCGATGTCACTTTCGTTCAAGACCGGACGGCGTCCCGGGCGTAATCGCTCTCTTCTGAAAGGGAGAATGCGATGTCCATATCGGAAAAACGCGCCGAATTTACCGCGGGGCTGAGGGCTGCTGCCCCATTGCTGGTCGCCATGGTGCCGATTGGCGTGGTGTTCGGTGCAGTTGCCATTGGCAAGGGCCTGTCGCCCCTCGAAGCCTCGCTGATGTCGCTCCTGGTCTTTGCCGGCGGCTCGCAATTCGTGGCGATGGATTTATGGACGCACCCGGCAAGCTGGAGCGCGCTCGGCTTTGCGGCGCTGCTGGTCAATCTGCGCCATGTGCTGATGAGCGCCTCCATTGCCGGCAAGCTGGATGACTTCAGGGGCTGGCGGAAATATGCGGCCATGCTGGTGCTGACGGATGAATCCTGGGCATTGTCAGAATTCCGCGTCATCGCCGGCAGGTTGACGGCGGCATTCTTCACCGGCGCGGCGCTGTCGATCTATCTCGTCTGGAACCTTGCGACCCTTGCCGGCGCACTACTCGGTTCGGTCGTGGGGGATATGTCGGTCATTGGTCTCGACTTTGCCTTTCCCGCCGTCTTCATCGTCCTGCTCATGGGCTTCTGGAAGGGCAGGGAAACCGGCTTCGTGCTTCTGGCAAGCGCGTCCGCTGCCTGTCTCACCCACGCGCTGGTTCCCGGCGCCTGGTACATTGCCGTCGGCGCGCTGGCCGGGCTTGCTGTCGCCGCTTTCGGCCATGGGGAGCAGGCGGAGCAGCCGGCATGACGCTCGACCCGAATACCCTGCTGACGATCCTCGCCATGATGGCGGCAACCGTCGCCACCCGGCTTGGCGGCCTGTTGCTGGTCAGTCATTTTACCCTGACGCCGCGCCTGAAAAAGGCGCTCGGCGTGGTTCCTCCCGCCGTCCTGATGGCCGTGGTCACCCCGACGGCGCTTGCCACCGGGCCGGCGGAAACCATCGCCTGCGCAATCACCGCCGTCGCGGCGCTGCGCCTCAGCCTTCTGCCCGCCGCCACGCTCGGTGTCGCGGCCGTGGCGCTGCTGCGCGGAATCGGATTGTGAGGCAATCCTGTCAAAGCGTTGAAAAGATTCCGCGTCGGGAACCGGACGGGGCGCAAATTCATTCCATGCGGAATATTGAATGTGAACGGACGACGATAACCCGGACTTGAGTGAGCACTTCCGAGCCGTTATCCAATGCCTGCCGTATCTTTCAAGCAGCGCCGGGCGGGAGAGAGTGATGACAGGCAATCGTGAAGTTGCATTCGGACCGCTTTCCCGGATCTATGCCGAAGACCTGAAGACGTCATGGCCGTCCATCACCTTTTTGCTGCTGACGATCCTGCTCGGCTCTGTCCTCGCCACCGCCGGTCCCTATGTGTTTTCCCGCCTGATCGACGATCTGCCGAACGCGCCGCTGCAATGGATGCTCGGTTTTTCGCTCTATGCGGGCCTGACGGCACTGGCGACGGGTATTCAGCGCTCCACGCAATATATGTCGGTCATCCATTCGGAACGGCTGGAATATGTCGCGACGACGCGCTTCTTCGAGCGCATCGTCCATAAACATCCGTCGTTCTTCAACGATCACAACCCGGCGGAGATTCAGGCTGCGCAGACAAGGGGCGCTTCGGCTGCCTCGGCGATCATGCAGATCGGCCTTATTTATTTCGTTCCGGGCATCGCCACGTTTCTGTTCAGCACCCTGTTGCTGGGAACTGTCCTCAGTGCGGATCTGGTCGCCATCGTCATTGTTTATGGTGCGGCCTTCATCGCGCTTACGCTTGCCTCGAACCGCCTGACCACGCCTTTTCTGGAAAAGGCCATTGAAGCCGGGCAGGGGAATGCCGGTTTTGTCGGCAATGCCATCGGCATGATCGAGCCTTTGCGGCACACGGGCAGCACTGCATGGATGAAACGCCGGTTCGCGGACAATGCAGGCTCGATCTATCGGAACTGGCGGCTTTATTCCCTGCGGCGGATCGGCTTTGTCTTCACCATCTCGCTTGCACTCGTCGTGCAGATGGTCATCGGCTTTTATCTGCTGTTGCCGCGCCATGAGGCGGGAGATCTCTCGATAGGCGATATCGTTCTCTTCAACACGCTTCTGCTTCAGCTCAACATGCCTTTTGAACTGATCGGGCAATCGATCAGCGAGGCGGTCCGATCCTTCGCCCAATTCGCGCCCTATGCCCGCATGTGGAACGAGCCAGCAGAGGAGGAACTTCCAAACACCCGCCCGCTGCAGCTGTCGGGCAAGGCGATTGAGTTTGATCAGGTGGGTTTTCGCTACGAAAACGGTCGCGGCGTCGAAGGTGTTTCTTTCACTGCAGCGCCGGGACGTCTGACCTTCATCACCGGCGAGACCGGCTCCGGAAAATCGACACTCTTCCGGCTTCTACAGAAAACCATGGCGCCGCAGTCCGGTCGCATCACCATCGATGGCACCGACCTGACCGCCATCGGCCGGGATGACTGGTTTGCCGTTGCCGGCATTGTTCCGCAGGAGGTGCAATTGCTGAACGATACGTTGCGCAGCAATATCGTGCTTGGGCGGGTGCTGGATGAGGAAAAACTGCGCCGCTCGGCCGAGCGCGCCGCCATACTCGACCGGATAGAGGCGATGCCGGAAGGTTTCGATACGATTGTCGGCGAAAGGGGGCTGAAGCTCTCCGGCGGCGAACGTCAGCGGGTTGCGATTGCCCGCGCGCTTTATGGCGAACCGTCCATTCTGCTACTCGATGAGGCAAGTTCGGCGCTGGACGAGGAGACGGAGCGGGAAATCATGGACCAGTTGAGACGGGTCGACAGCGATATCACCATCATCGCCATCACCCACCGCCAGAGCAGCATCCGCACAGGCGATCAGGTCGTCGCTTTACCAGGCAGGGCACCGGATGAATCGGCTTCTGAGGGGGCGGTGCCAAGCCATTGAAATGATTCCGCCCCATCCTGAAACCGGACGGGGCGGTGTTCTTTCAGCGATAGCCTGTGTGGCCGTGTGTCAATGCTCTTCGTACTGGCTGAAGGACGGGTCGGCCAGATCGGCGAAGCGGGTGAATTCGGACTGGAAGGCGAGTTTCACCGTGCCGGTCGGTCCGTGACGCTGCTTGGCGATGATGACGTCGGCCGTGCCCTTCACCTTGTCGAACAGGGCTTCCCATTCGGCATATTTCGGGTCTGCTGGATCGCGCGGCTCCATGTTCTTGACGTAATATTCCTCACGGAACACGAACAGCACCACGTCGGCGTCCTGCTCGATGGAGCCGGATTCACGCAGGTCGGAAAGCTGCGGACGCTTGTCTTCGCGGCTTTCCACCGCACGGGAGAGCTGTGACAGCGCGATGATCGGGACGTTGAGTTCCTTGCCCAGCGCCTTGAGGCCCGTGGTGATCTGGGTGATTTCCTGCACGCGGTTTTCGCCGCTCTTGCCGGAGCCGGTCATCAGCTGAACGTAGTCGACAACAAGCACGTCGAGGCCGCGCTGGCGCTTCAGGCGGCGGGCGCGGGCGGACAGCTGGGCGATGGAGATGCCACCGGTCTGGTCGATGTAAAGCGGCACCTTCTGCATCATCTGGCTGCAGGCGACGAGTTTTTCGAAGTCGGACTCGGTGATGTCACCACGGCGGATTTTCGAGGAGGACACTTCCGTCTGCTCGGAGATGATACGGGTCGCCAGCTGTTCGGACGACATTTCGAGGGAGTAGAAGCCGACGACGCCGCCGTTCTTGGCCTTGTACGACCCGTCCGGCTGCACTTCCTGCTCGTAAGAGGCGGCAATATTGTAGGCGATGTTGGTCGCAAGCGAGGTCTTGCCCATACCCGGGCGACCCGCGAGAACGATAAGGTCGGAACGCTGCAGGCCGCCCATGCGGGCGTCGAGCGAATGAATGCCGGTGGAAATGCCGGAGAGATTGCCGTCGCGTTCGAAGGCCGCGCCCGCCATGTCGATCGCCAGCGCCACGGCATCGTTGAAGGACTGGAAGCCGCCGTCGTAACGGCCGGTTTCCGCCAGTTCGAACAGGCGGCGCTCAGTGTCTTCGATCTGCGCCTGCGGCGGCATGTCGAGCGGCGCGTCATAGGCGATGTTGACGACATCCTCGCCGATCTGGATCAGCGCGCGGCGCAGCGCCAGATCATAGATCGCGCGGCCGTAATCTTCCGCGTTGATGATCGATACGGCTTCAGCGGCCAGACGCGCGAGGTACTGCGCCACCGTCAGGTCGCCAATCTTGTCGTCGGCCGGCAGGAAGGTCTTGATCGTCACTGGATTGGCGGTCTTGCCCATGCGGATGATATCGCCCGCCACCTCGAAGATCTTGCGATGCAGGGGCTCATACAGATGCACGGGCTTCAGGAAGTCCGACACGCGATAATAGGCGTCGTTGTTGACGAGGATGGCGCCGAGCAGCGCCTGTTCGGCCTCGATATTGTTTGGCGCTTCGCGGTAGTGCGGTTCCGCCGGCTGCGCGGGGGTGATCTTTCTCACAGCGTCGTTCATGGTTTGCGCGATCTCCCTTTGCCTTGTCCTTACACTTCGGGTTTGGCTTCCTGGGGCATGGCAGTCAATGATATTGTTGCAACACTATGCGGCAGGCTGACGTCCGCTCTGTAAAGCTGGATCACATCTTCAGTTGTCCCCAGCAATCCACAGGCGGGGCGGGGACAGGGCGCCGGGATTTTCCGGCAACGTGATTCGCTGCCATGAGTTTACCGCATGGCAGACCCGGCATGAAAGAAACTTGAAAATCGTCAGGCTTGCGAATAAATAGGCAGAAAATAAGTAGTGTGCTAATTATAAGGCTTACTTCGAATGTCTCGCGAAACCGACAAGGAACAGCTTCTCGACGAGGTTTCCGCTTTTACCCGCAAGCTGCGCGCGTTTTTTGATGCGCGGGTAGGGGAAAGCGGGCTGACGCTTGCGCGTGCGCGTGCGCTTTTTGCCCTGTCGCGACGGGGGCCGCTGACGCAGACGGAGCTTGCCGAGGAAATGGAAATCGAAACCCCGACGCTGGTGCGGGTGCTCGACGGTATGGAGAAACAGAACCTCATAGAACGCCGCTCCGACGAAAACGACCGCCGCGCCAAACGCATCCACATGACGGAAGAAGGTGAGAAGACCTCCGGCACGGTGCAGGCGGTGGCAAAGACGCTGCGTTCGGAAATCACCGCCGACATCTCCTCGCAGGATCTGGCGATGGCGCTCGATGTGATGCGCCGTCTTTCGGCCAATCTGCAAAATCTCGCGGCGGGGAGGGCGCAGTCGTGAGCACTGTCTTGCCGCAGGCCACGGACGAGGCGGTTTCCGAAAAAGATGTGCCCGCCGCCGGGCCTGAAGACGCTGTAGCTGCCTCTCGGACGGTGAGCGACGCCGATGGCGATGCGACTGCGCCGGAACCTGCCGCAGCGGCTGCGCCGCAGCCGGTTGAGCGGCCGGTATGGCTGAGGCTGTGTTTCATCTTTGCGGGCCTGTCATTCTTCATTACCCAGGGTCTGGGCATGAACCTCGTCATGGCCAATATCTACCAGTTGCAGGGTGAGTTCTCCGCCACGGTGGCCGAAGTGGCCTGGCTTTCCGCCGCCTATATGGCGCCCTATGCCACGTTTTCCATCGCGCTCTTCAAGATCAGGGCGCAATATGGCCTGCGGCCCTTTGCCGAACTCTCGATCATCGCCTTTGTGGTCGCTTCCTGTCTCAACCTGTTCGTGACCGACCTGCATTCGGCCATCGTCATCCGCTTCGTCAGCGGCATGGCGGCGGCGCCGATTTCCTCGCTGGGCTTTCTCTATATTCTGGAGGCCTTTCCGCCGGCACGGAAATTCTCGCTCGGTTTCAGCATCGCGCTGACCGGCACGCTGCTGTCGGCGCCGATCGCGCGTATCGTCTCGCCCTCCCTGCTGGAAATCGACGGCTGGAACGCGCTTTATTCCATGGAAGTGGGATTTGCGCTGATTTCCTTCGCGATGATCTACGTCCTCAAGGTTACGCCGCCGCCGCGTGCGAAAGTCATCGAGCGCATGGATATCTTAAGCTATCTGCTGTTTGCGGGCGGCCTCGGTTGCCTCGCGGTCATGCTGACGCTCGGCCGGTTCTACTGGTGGTTCGAAACGTGGTGGCTGGGCGTGCTTCTGGCAACGTCGATCGCACTTTTGACCCTCATGGCCTTCATCGAACTGCCGCGCAAGAACCCGCTGCTCGACCTGCGCTGGATTTTCTCGAAAACCAACCTGCATATCATTGCGGTGCTGCTCGTCTACCGCGCCGTTTCCTCCGAGCAATCCTCCACGGCGGTCAGCTTCTACCAGCAGCTCGGCCTGCTGAACGACCAGACCACCACGCTTTATGCGCTGGTGCTGCTGGCCACCGTGCTTGGCGGTGCGGCCTGCGCCTGGCTGATGCTGACGAAATATGTCGATACGGCCCATGTGATCGCGCTGACGCTGATTGCGGCCGGTTCGTTCATGGACAGCCAGTCCACCAATCTGACGCGGCCGGGTGAGATGTATCTCAGCCAGATGATGATCGCCTTCGGCGCCGCCATGTTCCTGCCCCCGGTCATGTCCAAGGGATTTGCCGCAGCACTTGCCAGAGGCGTGCCCTATCTGGTGAACTTCATCACCATCTTCCTGTTCACGCAGATCACGGGTTCGATGTTGATGACGGGACTGCTCGGCAGCTTCGTGACCCTGCGTGAGAAGTTCCATTCCAATGTTCTGGTGGAAAATATCCTGCTCACCAATCCCCTGGTTGCCCAGCGCGTGTCGCAGCTTTCCGGCGCCTACAGCCACGTCATCACCGATCCGGCGCTGCTGAAGGCAGAAGGGCTTGCGCTGCTTGGCCAGCAGGTCAGCAGGGAAGCCTATGTGCTGGCCTATAATGACACCTTCCTGCTGATCTCAGTCGTTTCGGCGCTGGCGCTTGTCGCGCTTTTACTCCACCTTGCCTGGATGCGCATCCGTCCCTTCCTCCTCCGGAGTGACATCGATGCCGCGCCGGCACCACAGTCTTGAACCTTCCAAGAGTGACACAATGCTGAAGAAGTTTTTTACCCCCGTTTCCATTCTCGTGCTGCTCGGCGGTCTCGCCGGTGTCGCGCTGGTGCTTTATGCGTGGCGGCTGCCGCCGTTTCTCTCCACCGTCGAAATGACCGACAACGCCTTTGTGCGCGGTTACGTCACGACCATGAGCCCGCAGGTCAGCGGTTATGTCGTGGATGTCCCGGTAAAGGACTATCAGGAGGTCAAGCAGGGCACGCTGCTGGCGAAGATCGATGACCGCATCTACCGGCAGAAACAGGCGCAGGCGGCTGCCACGCTCGATACGCAGAAGGCGGCGCTGGATAATTCCCGCCAGCAGGAAAATGCCGCCAATGCCAACATCCTCTCCAGTCAGGCGGCGGTCGACAGCGCCGAAGCCTCGCTGAAGCAGGCGCAGCTTGCCTCCGACCGGCAGGATAATCTCATCAAAAGCGGGGTCGGAACCTCCAGCCTGCAGGAAGAGGCCCACGCCGCGCTTGAAAAGGCGCGGGCGTCGCTGTCGCAGGCCAAAGCCGCCCTTGAGGTCTCGCGTCAGGATCTGCAGACGATCATCGTCAACCGCAGCTCCCTGCAGGCCGCTGTCGCCAACGCCGAGGCCGCGGTCGAACTCACCAAGATCGACCTCGCCAATACCGAAATCCACGCGCCCGTGGACGGCAGGCTCGGCGAAGTCGGCGTGCGCACCGGCCAATATGTCACCGCCGGAACGCAATTGATGGCCGTCGTGCCGCATGATGTCTGGGTCATCGCCAATTTCAAGGAAACCCAGCTGGCGGGCATGCAGGTCGGCCAGCCGGTGACGATCTCGGTGGATGCCCTGCATCGCCGCAAGCTTACCGGCCATGTGGAGCGGTTCTCGCCCGCCACGGGTTCGGAATTCGCCGTCATCAAGCCGGACAATGCGACGGGCAATTTCGTGAAGATCGCCCAGCGCCTCGGCGTGCGGATCGTGATTGATCCCGACCAGCCGCTTGCGGTGGAGCTTTCGCCGGGCATGTCGGTGGTGGTGCATGTGGACAAGAGCGTGGCGCCTGATGGAGCGGAGACGGCGGCGAAGTAGTGGGAACGCTCGACGAGCGTGGTTACCCCCCTCTGTCCTGCCGGACATCTCCCCCTCAAGGGGGGAGATCGACTCGCGGTCAGGTCTCGCCCATCTCAACAGTTGTGAATGAAGTGGTGGTAGCGCCTCCTGCCGATCTCCCCCCTTGAGGGGGAGATGCCCGGCAGGGCAGAGGGGGGTATTCCTCCGCGAATTCAATCCAAAAAAAAACCCCGGATGTCTCCATCCGGGGTTTTCCTTTGACCGTTAAGCCAGATCTTATTCGTCGTCGCCGTCGCGGTCTGCTTCCGGATCGAAGAAGTCTTCCGGACGCAGCGCGTCTTCGTCAACGCCGTAGATGGCGTCGGCGGAGGTGAGGCTTTCGCCCTTGGACTGGCGTTCAGCTTCTTCGGCGGAACGGGCAACGTTCAGCTCAACCTGCAGCTCGACTTCGGCATGCAGGTGAAGGGTAACGTTGTGCAGGCCGATGGTCTTGATCGGCGTGTTCAGTTCAACCTGGTTGCGGCCGATGTTGAAGCCTTCTGCGCCGAGGATTTCGACGACGTCGCGGGCAGCAACAGAACCGTACAGCTGACCGGTTTCGCCAGCCGAACGGACGACGATGAAGGACTTGCCTTCCAGAGCCTCGGCAACCTTCTGGGCTTCCGACTTGCGCTCGAGGTTGCGGGCTTCGAGCGTTGCGCGCTCGGTTTCGAAACGGGCCTTGTTGGCGGCGTTGGCGCGCAGCGCCTTGCCCTGCGGCAGCAGGAAGTTACGGGCGTAGCCGTCGCGAACCTTGACGGTTTCGCCCATCTGGCCGAGCTTGTTGATGCGTTCGAGAAGAATGACGTCCATCTTCTTGATCCTTTCTATGGTTTGGTTTCGTTCGTATTGTCGGTTTTCCGCGTCGGAGTAAGAGAGATCGTGCTGCGCACGTCGCTCAGGCCGAACACGAGAATGATGAACAGCGGAAAGACAAAGACCGCTGAGAGATATGCGAGAATGAGAACCGGCAGACGCCAGTCCTTGCCGCGGGCGCGCTTGTGCAGCGAGGCGTAACCCGCCATCAGGAAGCCCGCGCCGAAGGTGCCGCAGATGACCGCGCCGACCATGGCCGCGACGCCGCCGAGGAACATGGCGACGATGCCGGCCAGAAAAATGAAGATGGCGTTGCGGTGCATGCGCAGCGCGGAAGCGATATCCTCACGCGGGCGAAGACCCTTGCCGAAGGAGCCGACCAGCCGGGTCGCGAAATAATAGGCCGCAAACAGCAGGATGACCCACAGGCCGCCCTGAACGATCGGCAGCATCAGCACCAGCAGCGATTTCGTCTGGGCGAGCGCCTCGGCATTGGGTTCGAACAGCGGCTCGCGGTTCTGCACCGAGGTCATCATGATATCGACCATGCGGGCAACGAGATCGGGACCGTAACCGATCATCCAACCGAGAATGACAACGGCGAGGGAGACCAGAATGCACAGGTGCAGGACGATGCCGGAGAGCGGATACCAGGCGAGCAGATCATCCGGGCCGCCGAGTTCGGAAGCCGGGCGCGCCAGATTGGAAAGATGCGAAAGCCAGCCCGCCGGGATCAGCGTGAAGATGGCGATGGTCAGCGCAAACAGCGGCGACATGACGAGAGCGCCGATGATGGCCGCGGTAATGATCGCGACGATGGCGGCGCGGTTGCCCCAGCCCATGCCTGCAATCAGGATCGGCATGGCGGAACCGGCATAGAGCAGGAAGGAAAAGGACGACTGTGCCGTTGCGCCAAGCGTCAAAAACGCGGCGCATATGCCGGCGAGAACGCCGGAAATCAGCACTGTCTGGTTCAACTTTTGCACTTCGCTGTCCTGCTGAAACGAAAGCAGTTAGAGGATCGCTCCTTAGGAGCCTCATCCCCAACATGGGTTTTATGGTATCGATCCGCGCCCAACGCGGAAGGATTTGAACTCGCAACCTACTGATTAAAAGTCAGTTGCTTCAAAGGAGAAAACGAGGCCGCGCCAAGACGCAGCCTCGCTTCAATTCATTACGCTACGACGTAGGGCAGCAGGCCGAGGAAGCGGGCGCGCTTGATCGCCTGGGCGAGTTCGCGCTGCTTCTTCTGGGAAACGGCCGTGATGCGGGACGGAACGATCTTGCCGCGCTCGGAAATGTAGCGCTGCAGCAGACGTACGTCCTTGTAGTCGATCTTCGGAGCGTTTGCGCCGGAGAAGGGGCACGTCTTGCGACGGCGGTGGAACGGGCGGCGTGCCTGGGAAGAGGATGCGTCAGCCATTGGTCAAAACTCCTTCTTATGCACGGTCTTCGCGCGGACGGCGCGGACGGTCTTCGCGGTCGCCGAAGCCACCTTCGCGCGGTGCGCGGGGGCCACGATCTTCACGCGGGCCACGGTCCGGACGGTCGCCATCGCGGCGCGGACGGTCGTCACGGTCGCGCTTCTGCATCATCGCGGACGGGCCTTCTTCGTGGGCTTCGACGGCGATGGTCATGTAGCGAAGAACGTCTTCGTTGATGCGCATCTGGCGCTCGACTTCATGGATGGCGGCCGCCGGAGCGTCGATGTCCATGAGAGCGTAGTGAGCCTTGCGGTTCTTCTTGATGCGGTAGGTGAGGGACTTCAGACCCCAGTTCTCGATGCGTCCGACTTTGCCGCCGAACGATTCGATAACGCCCTTGTACTGCTCGACAAGTGCGTCAACCTGCTGGGCAGAAATATCCTGCCGGGCAAGGAAGATGTGTTCGTAAAGAGCCATTTAAGCTTTGCCTTTCTTGCGTTTCGTCCTTCACCCGGCAACGGCGCTAAGCCTCAACGACTGCTCTTGGGTGAGGCGGTGAAGCCTTAAAGCAAGAAAAGCGTTGTTCGAGACGGTCGAGAGCGGAGACACGGGAGGCCGGAAAAACCTTATGGTTCCTGCTGTTCCGTCACCGGAACCAGCCCTCCGTTCAGCCACCAGCCATAAGACCGGGTGTTGTGAACAGCGCGCTTATACGGATTTTTGCCCGGAATGCAAGGGCAAGGGGCGAAAAAGCGCGCCGTCCGGTTGTCAGATCGCCATCGGATATTGCCGGTGGATCGCCGCGATCCCCTTCAGCACGTCATCCGACAGCGTCACGTCGGCGGCGGCAATATCCACCTTCAGCTGTTCCATCGTCGTCGCACCGATGATGACTGACGCCATGAACGGACGGGTCAGGCAAAACGCGATGGCGAGCTGTGCCGGGTCGATCCCATGGGCCGCGGCAAGTTCCAGATAGGCCCTGACGGGGGCTTCCTGAAGCGGTTGCAGGCGGCCGCCGAGATTGCTGTTGATGCTGCCGCGTGATCCCGCCGGGCACGCGCCATTCTGGTATTTGCCGGTCAGCAGCCCCGCCGCCAGCGGCGAATAGGAAAGCAGGCCGACATCCTCGTGATGGGCGACTTCAGCCATGTCGAGATCGAAGCTGCGATAGAGCAGGTTATATTCGTTCTGGATGGTGGCGACGCGCGGCAGGCCGCGGGCCTCGGCGATGTCGATATATTTCTGGGTGCCCCAGGCGCTTTCGTTGGAAAGGCCGATGGCGCGGATCTTGCCGGCCTTCACCAGCTCGCCGAGCGTGTCGAGCTTTTCGGTGATTTCGGCGAGCGTGCGCTCCTTGTCCTGGCCGGAGGCGTCGAAGCTCCAGACGCCGCGGAAATGATAGGTGCCGCGATTCGGCCAGTGGATCTGGTAAAGGTCGATATAATCCGTCTTCAGGCGCTTGAGGCTGGTGTCGACAGCCTCGCGGATGGCGGCGGCGTCGATATCACGGCCGCCGCGAATATAATCGCGCCCGGAACCGGCGACCTTGGTGGCCAGCACGACCTGATCGCGCTTGCCGGTCTTTTCGAACCATGTGCCGATATAATCTTCCGTCCGGCCCTGCGTTTCGGCGGAAACGGGGGTGGTGGGGTAAAGTTCTGCCGTGTCGAAGAAATTGACGCCGTTTTCGACGGCGTAATCCATCTGCGCATGCGCCTCGGCTTCGGTGTTCTGTGTGCCCCACGTCATCGTGCCAAGGCAAATTTCGGACACGGAAATACCCGTGCGGCCCAATAGTCTCTGTTTCATGGAAATGTCCCGGTGCTAGGCGAGATGGTTTGAAAGGTGGCATGAAAGTAATGGGGAATTGCCGCAGTGCAAGAAAAAATATGATGAAAAGACAGGGGAAAACAGCACGGCAAAACCTCGGAGAAGGGCCTGCCATAGGGCCTCAAGCCTTGACTTCGCTTCCGGGAATGTGAATGGAAGTCGCAGGAATAAAGGCAAGGCCAGAAAAGAAGGACCACATCCCATGGGTATTGCATTCACATTTCCCGGTCAGGGAAGCCAGGCTGTCGGCATGGGCAAGGAACTCGCCGATACCTATGTCGAGGCGCGTGCCGTGTTCGAGGAAGTGGACGAGGCGCTTGGCCAGAAGCTTTCCGATATCATGTGGAACGGCCCGGAAGAGACGCTGACGCTGACGGCCAATGCCCAGCCGGCGCTGATGGCCGTATCCATGGCGGTCATGCGGGTTCTCGAAGCGCGCGGTTTCAAGCTTTCGGATGCCGTCTCATATGTCGCGGGCCATTCGCTCGGCGAATATTCGGCGCTCTGTGCCGCCGGCACCTTCTCGGTTGCCGATACGGCGCGTCTTCTTCGCATCCGCGGCAACGCCATGCAGGCTGCCGTGCCGGTGGGCGAGGGCGCCATGGCGGCGATCATCGGGCTGGAGCATGACGCGGTTTCGGCAATCTGCGAGGAAGCCGGCATTCTTGGCGTCTGCCAGATCGCCAACGACAATGGCGGCGGCCAGCTCGTCATTTCCGGCGGCAAGGCGGCTGTCGAAAAGGCGGCGGCAATCGCCTCCGAAAAGGGCGCCAAGCGCGCCATCATGCTGCCGGTTTCCGCCCCATTCCACTCCGCGCTGATGGCGCCGGCGGCGGACGCCATGCGCGAGGCGCTGGCCAAGGTCGAAAAGAAGGCCCCTGTCGTGCCCGTCATCGCCAATGTGCGCGCCGCGCCGGTTTCCGATGCCGACGAGATTGCCGCCCTACTGGTCGAACAGGTGACGGGTCAGGTGCGCTGGCGCGAAACGGTTGAGTGGTTCGCCGCCAACAATGTCACGCAGCTTTACGAGATCGGCTCCGGCAAGGTGCTGACGGGCCTTGCCCGCCGTATCGACAAGACGGTGAACGGCGTTGCCGTCAACGGCGCTGCCGATATCGACCAGCTTCTTGCCACCCTCATCGGCTGAGACGGATACTCCGGCTGCCGCATTCATCGGGCGCAACAGCGCTGAACATTTTCAGTCCGAAGCTCTAAAGAAGGAATAGGACATGTTTGATCTGACAGGCCGCAAGGCTCTCGTAACCGGCGCGACCGGCGGCATCGGCGAAGAAATCGCCCGCCTTCTCCACAGCCAAGGCGCAACTGTGGGCCTGCACGGCACCCGCGTTGAAAAGCTCGAGGCGCTGGCGGCGGAACTTGGCGATCGCGTCAAGATATTCCCGGCCAACCTTGCCGACCGCGCCGAGGTCAAGGCTCTCGGCGAAAAGGCCGAAGCCGAGCTGGAAGGCGTCGATATCCTCGTCAACAATGCCGGCATCACCAAGGACGGCCTCTTCGTGCGCATGAGCGACGAGGACTGGGACAACGTCATCGAAGTGAACCTGACCGCGATGTTCCGCCTGACGCGTGAGCTGACGCACCCGATGATGCGCCGCCGTTTCGGCCGCATCATCAACATCACCTCCATCGTCGGCGTCACCGGCAATCCCGGCCAGGCCAACTATTGCGCCTCCAAGGCCGGCATGATCGGTTTTTCGAAGTCGCTGGCCCAGGAAATCGCCACCCGCAACGTCACCGTCAACTGCGTGGCGCCGGGCTTCATCGAAAGCGCCATGACCGGCAAGCTGAACGACAAGCAGAAAGAAGCCATCATGGGCGCCATTCCCATGAAGCGCATGGGAACCGGTGCCGAAGTGGCGTCGGCCGTTCTTTATCTGGCTTCCAATGAAGCCGCCTACATGACCGGCCAGACCCTGCACGTCAACGGCGGCATGGCAATGATCTGACGGCGCCATCAGCCGTTGTGAAAAGGATTGCGGCGCGATTTCAGTACCTTCTTGGGTAGCTGGCGCCGCAAGGCCCCGGATGCCGGTTTCCGGCGAAATAGCCTGTCATACGCTGTGCTTAGCGCGTTTTCAGGCTTTTCGACCGATTGAAACCGTGTTAAGCGGGCCAAGACTGTGAACAGTCGTCCCGGAGAGACAGGAAGCCGTTGCGATTTTGCGTGACGATGTCTAGCTTGGACCGGGTTGAACGGGTTTGCCCGCAGTGCCGGATTTGAACGGCGCATGAGGGCTTCTAACAGGGCAGGGTGCCGCGAGGCATTCCCTTCAAAATAAAGGTCGAGGAAACCGACATGAGCGATATCGCAGAACGCGTAAAGAAAATTGTAATTGATCATCTTGGCGTTGACGCCGACAAGGTTGTCGAAGGCGCCAGCTTCATTGACGATCTGGGCGCTGATTCGCTCGACACCGTTGAACTGGTCATGGCTTTCGAAGAAGAATTCGGCGTTGAAATTCCCGACGACGCAGCGGACTCGATCCTGACCGTTGGCGACGCCGTCAAGTTCATCGAAAAGGCCCAGGCCTGATCGACCTTCATCGGGAAGGTGAAATATCTTCCCGTCTTGGCCCGGCTTGTCCGGGCCAATGTTTTATAGAGAGACGGTACGCGCCCGAACGGGTGTGTGTCCCGTAGATTGCATTGATTTCCGGCCCCGAGGCGGTGCCCGGCAAATAATGCGGACATTTGAAATGCTGCAGCATCCCGTGAGCGTCACCCCTGTGATGTCCGGCGTTGCAGAAAGACCGATGATTTGGATAAGGGCGGAGCATTGGCGATGAGGCGTGTCGTTATCACCGGTACCGGCATGGTATCTCCTCTTGGATGTGGAACGGAAGTCACCTGGGAAAGGCTGCTCGCCGGCCAGAATGGTGCCCGTCTCGTAACTGAGTTCGAAGTCGAGGACCTGCCCGCAAAGATCGCCTGCCGCATTCCCGTCGGCGATGGCTCCAATGGCACCTTCAATGCCGATGACTGGATGGAGCCCAAGGAACAGCGCAAGATCGATCCATTCATCCTGTACGGCATGGCCGCCGCCGACATGGCGCTTGCCGATGCAAACTGGCATCCGGAAACGGATGAGGACCAGATTGCCACCGGCGTGCTGATCGGCTCCGGCATCGGCGGTCTGGAAGGCATTGTCGAGGCGGGTTATACGCTGCGCGACAAGGGCCCGCGCCGCATTTCACCATTTTTCATTCCCGGTCGTCTGATCAACCTCGTATCCGGCCAGGTTTCCATTCGCCACAAGCTGCGCGGACCGAACCATGCCGTGGTGACGGCCTGCTCGACCGGCGCGCACGCCATTGGCGACGCCGCCCGGCTGATCGCGCTTGGTGATGCCGATGTCATGGTTGCCGGCGGCGCCGAATCGCCGGTCTGCCGCATCGCGCTTGCCGGCTTTGCCGCCTGCAAGGCGCTTTCCACCCAGCACAACGACAATCCGGAAAAGGCCTCGCGCCCCTATGACCGTGACCGCGACGGTTTCGTCATGGGCGAGGGTGCGGGCATCGTGGTTTTGGAAGAGCTGGAACATGCCAGGGCGCGCGGCGCGAAGATTTACGCCGAAGTCGTCGGTTATGGCCTTTCCGGTGATGCCTACCACATCACGGCGCCCTCCGAAGACGGCGAAGGCGCCTATCGCTGCATGTCGATGGCTCTGAAGCGCGCCGGTCTCACACCTGACGATATCGACTACATCAATGCCCACGGCACCTCCACCATGGCCGATACGATCGAGCTTGGCGCGGTCGAGCGGCTTGTCGGCGAATCGGCCTCGAAGATCTCCATGTCTTCCACCAAGTCGGCCACCGGCCATCTTCTCGGTGCGGCGGGTGCCATCGAGGCGATTTTCGCCACGCTTGCGATCCGTGACAACATCGTTCCGCCGACACTGAATCTCGACAATCCCGATGTCGAGACGAAGATCGATCTGGTGCCGCACAAGGCGCGCAAGCGTCAGGTTAACGTGGCGCTCTCGAACTCCTTCGGCTTCGGCGGCACCAACGCCTCCCTCGTGCTGCGCCGTTACGAAGCCTAGGCATGTCTTCCGAAACCGGGCAGCGGTTTTGGGGTGAGGACTTGCGTAAACCAGAATCCAGATCGCGACGGATTTGCCGTCGCGATGGCGCCCGCGCAGCAAACCGCCTCGGGTTGTTGCGGCTCTCTCCCGCCGGGTGCTGAAAGACAGCGCTCTTTCCTTTGAAGAACGCCTTGCGGCCTGCGAAAGCCATTTCGATTTTCGCGCCGATATTGTAGTCGTCTATGGGAGGTGGTTTGCCGGTTTCGGGATGATTTTCCCGCCACGGGCGGATTGCAGATCGCAGACGGCTTTACCTGACCGGCTCCGCCAGCAACGATGTTTCGCGGGGCCGGAAAAGAGGCATTCACAATGTCTCTATGTGGTGCAGGAAGATATTCCGAACCTGTTTTTGCCGCATTACCTGCGCAAAAAGCGCTGACAACGCCGAACTGAAAAGGACCGACGGTGAGCGACACGAACCAGAACAGCCAGGGACCATACGGACGAGACGGTGGAGGCGAGGGCAATCGCGGCCCGATCATTCCGAAATCCCCGACCGAGGCGCTGCGCCCGGAAAAGGTGCCGGCCCCGCCGAAGCGCTCCCGCAAGGCCCATGGCCAGCTGGTGATCTTCCTGAATTTTCTGATGACGCTTGCGGTCGCCGTCTGTGTGCTGGCCATCGCCGCCTTTTATTACATGATCAATGCGTTCCAGGAGCCCGGTCCGCTTCAGACGAACACCCATTTCACGGTGCGCAACGGTGCCGGCATCATCGAGATTGCCAATAATCTCGAGCGCAACGACGTCATCTCCAATGCCCGTGTTTTCCGCCTGATGACCGGCAGCTACCTGCAAAAGGACCAGACGCTGAAGGCGGGTGAATATGAGATCAAGGCCGGCGCGTCGATGAAGGACATCATGATGCTGCTGGAATCCGGCAAGTCGATCCTTTATTCCGTGTCGCTGCCGGAAGGTCTGACCGTCAAGCAGATGTTTGCACGTCTTGCCGCGGACGAGGTACTGGACGGCGAATTGCCATCGGCCCTGCCGGCGGAAGGCAGCCTGCGCCCGGATACCTATCGCTTTACCCGCGGCACCAAGCGCGAAGAGATCATCAACCAGATGAGTGCGGCGCAGGACAAGCTGATCGACATGATCTGGGAACGGCGCGATCCCGACCTGCCGATCAAGACCGTCGAGGAATTCGTGACGCTTGCCTCGATCGTCGAGAAGGAAACCGGCAAGGATGACGAGCGCGCCCACGTCGCCTCCGTTTTTTATAACCGCCTGAAGAAGGGCATGCGCCTGCAGTCCGACCCGACGATCATCTATGGTCTGTTCGGCGGCGACGGCAAACCGTCGGACCGGCCGATCTACCAGTCGGACCTGCAGAAGCAGACGCCGTTCAACACCTATGTCATCAAGGGCCTGCCGCCGTCTCCCATCGCCAATCCGGGCCGCGCGGCGCTTGAAGCCGTCGCCAATCCATGGCGCACGGATGACCTTTATTTCGTTGCCGATGGCACGGGTGGCCATGTCTTTGCGAAGACGCTGGACGAACACAACGCCAATGTGCGCCGCTGGCGCAAGATCGAGGCGGAAAAGGCGGCAGCAGGCGCCAATCCCGATGTGGCCGTGGATGGCCAGCCGGGTGGCGCAGAGGCGGAAAAGCCGGCCAACAACTGATAATCGTGACCGGGCCTTGTCATCGCAAGGCCCGGTTTCGCAGGGCATGACGGGGGGAATCTGGATATGACATTGCAATCGATGACCGGCTTTGCGCGCAGCGAAGGAACCTCCGGCCGTTACCGCTGGGCGTGGGAATTGCGTTCGGTGAACGGCAAGGGGCTCGATATGCGCCTGCGTCTGCCCAACGGTCTTGAAGCGCTGGAAACCGGCCTGCGGGAAATCGCGGGCGAGCATCTCTCCCGTGGCAATATACAGGCGGGCCTGACGCTGACGATTGCGGAAAACCGGCTGGAGGCCGTCATCAACCGCGATGCGCTTGCTGCGGTTCTGGCGCTCAAGAAGGAACTTGGTGATGTCGTTGACGACAGGCCGTTGAGTTTCGATACGCTGCTTACGCTGCGCGGCCTTGTCGATTTCCGCGAGGCGGAAGACGACGCAGAGGCGCAGGCGAGACGCAACGGCGATGTGCTGGCCGGTTTCGCGGCCGCCGTCGAGAAGCTGAAGGATATGCGCGAGCGGGAAGGGGCTTCGCTGTTTGCCATCCTGTCCGGCCATATCGACCGGATCGAGCAGCTTGTAGACGTGATCGAGAGCGATCCTTCCCGTCAGCCGGATCAGATCGCGGCAAGGCTTGCCCAGCAGATTGCCCTGATCGGTGATGGCATGCACGGGCTTGATCGCGACCGTCTCCATGCCGAGGCGGCGTTGATCGCCACCAAGGCGGATTTGCGCGAAGAGATCGACCGCCTGCGCGCGCATGTGCAGGCGTCGCGGGAGCTTTTGACGAATGGCGGGCCTGTCGGCCGCAAGCTCGATTTTCTTGCACAGGAATTTAACCGCGAGTCGAATACAATCTGTTCCAAATCGAACGCCAGTGCGGTAACCGCAGCAGGCATAGAGCTGAAAGTGGTTATCGACCAATTCCGCGAGCAGGTCCAAAATCTGGAGTAGACCCCATGGCCCCGGTGAATGATTCTCCCGTCACGATTGCCCGCAGAGGGCTGATGCTGGTGATTTCTTCACCATCCGGCGCGGGTAAATCCACGATTGCCCGCAACCTGCTCGACAAGGACAAGAATATCGGCCTCTCCGTCAGCGTCACGACGCGTCCGCGCCGCCAGAGCGAGATTGACGGCATCCATTACCATTTCATCTCCACGCGTGAATTCGAGCGCCTGCGCGACAGTGACGCGCTGCTGGAATGGGCGGAAGTTCACGGTAATTTTTACGGCACGCCGCGTGGGCCAGTGGAAGATGCCATGGCCGCCGGCCGTGACATGCTGTTCGATATCGACTGGCAGGGTGCGGAGCAGCTGCAGGACAAGATGAAGGCCGATGTCGTGTCGATCTTCATCCTGCCGCCGACGATGACCGAACTGCAATCGCGCCTGCACCGCCGGGCGGAGGACACCGAAGAGGTCATCAAGACGCGCCTTGTCAATTCCCGCGCCGAAATCGAGCACTGGCGCGATTATGACTATGTCATCCTCAATGATGACCTGCAGGCCGCCTTCGAAGCCGTGGAAGCCATCGTGAAGGCCGAGCGCGTCCGCCGCGACCGCCGCCACGGTATGTTCGATTTCGTGCGGGCGTTGCTCGAGGAAGAGCCGAAGCTCTGATGGAAGGTAGCCTCTGGCTACCGGCCCCAAAATCTTGAAATCGAAGCGGTTCGGCGTTATGTATATCCCGACAGGATATACGAGGCTCTGACAATGGCTACGTCAACGGTTTTTATAAGCAATCGCAGTCAAGCTGTGAGGCTACCCAAGACGGTGGCTTTTCCTGATGACGTGCATAAGGTCGATGTTCTGAAAATCGGTCTCGCGCGTGTTATAGTGCCGCAGGGAAAGCGCTGGGACGACCTCTTTCTGACCGGCCCACGTGCAACGGATGATTTTCTTTCCGCTCGCGAAGAGCCTGCATTGGATGAGCGCGAGCCCTTCTGATGCTCACATATATGCTCGATACCAATATATGTATCTATGTGATGAAGACTTATCCTCCGGAGCTGCGGGAGAAATTCAACGCCCTAGCAGATCAACTGTGTATCTCGAGTATCACACTTGGCGAGCTATATTATGGTGCTGAAAAATCTGTCCGCCGCCAGGAAAACATCATCGCCATTGAAAATTTTACCGCGCGTTTGGACGTTCTGCCTTTCGCCGACAAAGGCGCCGCACACTACGGCCAGATCAGGGCCGAGCTTGCCAAGGCTGGAACGCCGTGCGGCGTTCATGATATGCAGATTGGTGGTCATGCCCGTAGCGAGGGGTTGATCGTCGTAACCAATAATATGCGCGAATTCATTCGTATGCCGGGCTTGCGAGCCGAAAACTGGGTATAGTCTCAGAGCTTAGCATTTATCCCAGCGCGTTCGCCAATGTCACGAACTCTTCCACCGACAGCGTTTCCGCCCGTCGTGTCGGATCGATGCCCGCTTTTTCCAGCAGCGTTTCGCCGCCAAGGCTTTTCACGCTCTGGCGCAGCATCTTGCGGCGCTGGCCGAAGGCGGCCTCGGTCACTTTTTCAAGCTTGGCAACGTCACAAGGCAGCGGCTTGTCCTTCGGCAGCAGGTGCACGACGGTGGAGGTTACCTTCGGCGGCGGGCTGAAGGCCTGCGGCGGCACGTCGAAGGCCATTTCCGATACCGTGCGCCAGCCGGCGAGAACGCCGAGGCGGCCGTAATGGTTGTCGCCTTCTTCCGCCACGATGCGCTGACCGACTTCCTTCTGGAACATCAGCGTCATGGAGAGCCAGAAGGGCGGCCATTGTTTCGGCAGCAGCCAGTTGACCAGCAATTGCGTACCGACATTATAAGGCAGGTTGGCGATGATCCGTACGGGTTCGCCGGCGGGAAGCAAGGTCTCGAAATCGGTCTTCAGGGCATCACCCTCGATGACCTCAAGACGTCCGGGATAATGTGCTTCTATTTCCGCCAGCGCCGGCAGGCAGCGGCTGTCGCGTTCGACGGCGATGACCTTTTTTGCACCAAGTGAAAGAATGGCGCGGGTGAGGCCGCCAGGTCCGGGGCCGACCTCGATCACCGTCACACCCTCAAGCGGTCCCGCCGTTCGGGCGATCTTCTGGGTGAGATTGAGGTCGAACAGGAAATTCTGCCCGAGCGATTTCTTCGCATCGAGCCCGTGGCGCTGGATGACATCGCGCAGCGGTGGCAGTCCGTCTATGGCCGCCATTATACGCCAACCCGGCTGCGGGCAGAGATTTCTGCCGCCATCTTCAGCGCCGCGACAAGGCTCGCTTCATTGGCGATACCCTGACCGGCAATGCCGAAGGCGGTGCCATGGTCGGGTGACGTGCGGATGAAGGGCAGGCCGAGCGTGACATTGACGGAATCGTCAAAGCCGAGCGCCTTGGCCGGAATGAGTGCCTGGTCATGATACATGCAGACCGCCACGTCGTAGCGCTTGCGGGCGGCATCATGGAACATGGTGTCGGCGGGCAGGGGGCCGAAGGCATCGATGCCGTCCTTGCGAAGCCGCATGGTTGCCGGATGAACCACATCGCGGTCCTCGGTGCCCAGCGCACCATCTTCGCCCGCATGCGGATTGAGACCGGCGACAGCCAGACGCGGCGCCGCAATGCCGAATTTCTCGCGCAGATCGGTATCGATGATACGGCAGGTCTTGACGATCAGCTCTTCCGTCAGCGCCGCCGGCACGTCTTTTACCGGAATATGGATCGTTACCGGCACGACGCGGACCTTGGGGCCGGCAATCATCATCACCGGCGTTACCTGCTCGCCGGTCTGGCGCAAGGCGAGATCGGCCAGAAATTCCGTATGACCGGGAAAACCGAAACCCGCTTCGTAAAGCACGGACTTCGCAATCGGATTGGTGACGACAGCCGCAGTCTTGCCCTCAACTGTCAGGGTCACGGCGGTCTCGATGGCCTTGATCGTCGCGTGCGCTGCTCCGACATGCGGCTGGCCCGCCTGTACCTCGAAACCGACGGGAAGCGGAAGCACAGGGAAAGCACGCTCGAACAGGCCGGCGGCATCACCCGCTTCGCAGGTCTCGATAGTGACCGGGATACCGATCAACGCCGCGCGGCTTGCCACCACATCGGGATCGCCGATGAAGATAAAGGGCGGCAGACCGTTCTCCCGGCGCTTTGCCCAGGCGGTGATGGCGATATCAGGGCCGATACCGGCTGGATCTCCCTGTGTCAGGGCAAGCGGCAGGGATGCATGTGTCACGGAAAGACCCGGCTTTCGTCTCAGTATCAGGTGTTGACGATCTGCGCCTTCTTGCGCAGCTCATCCATATATTTCTTCTCGTTGGGGTTTTCGCCGCCCTTGGCCTTCATCAGGTCTTCGGCCTTGAACACCATTTCCGCGGCATAGTCGTCGGATACCTGACGCTGCTTGCAGATTGCCAGATATTCGACGCCCTTTTCGGTCACGCGGGTGCCGGTGGTGCCGCCTTCCTTGGTCTTTTCCACCAGCGCCTTCCAGTCTTCCGGCAGTTCGGGCGCGAGAATTCGTCCAAGGTCCTTGATCGCCACGTCGCGCATGGTTGCGGCAAAGCTCATGGCCTGATCGCAGCCGGGGTAACGCTTGCGCGAGGCTTCGGCCTCGGCCTTGCGCTTGCCGGTAATGGCGTTACGCTTCGATTCCGGAATGACGAAAATGATCTGCTGCAGGAAATATTCCGTGGTGACCGGCTTGTCGCCGCGTTCCTTCAGGCGGGTAACGAGGTCCTGGGTCGACATCTTGCCACGTGCGCCATAACGGGCGTTGACAAGGCGAGGCCAGCTCATCTGTACGGCGATGAAGGCTTTGAAATGATCGGCGCCAACACCGGCCTTCGAAAGGATCTGTGTCAGCTGCTGCGGGTTCATCTTGTTATTGGCGGCAAAGCGCGCGAAAGCCGCGTCGACATCGTCCGTACTGACCGACATTTTCACGCGGCCGATTTCTTCACGCTTCAGCGCTTCGTCCACCAGCTGCTCGCGGGCCTTTTCGTTGAGATTGCCGGACTGGCGCTGCAGCTTCAGGAAGGCGACGCGCTTGGCGATATCGTCATTGGTGATCGGCGTCTTGTTGACGACGATCTTGACCGCGCTGTCGGCAAAGGCCTGGCCGGAATAGGGCACGACGGCCATGGGAACGGCGAATATCGCAAAGGCGAAAGCAGCGCCACGCAAAGCCGTCTTTCCGAAATTCATCATATCCTTCTCCCTTTCGTCGGGCCGGGTCCTGTTTCCCTGTCCCGCCAATCTGTTCGTCTGTCGCTCAGGAGTGCGGCACTCCCGGCTTTCAGAGCTGCATTTTTGTATCCGCACCGCGATTTTGCCACGTATATATCATCGTGATCCGCAGGACGGCAATGTGTCGGTTTGTTGAAAGAAAACCCCGATGGAGGTTTAAACGCAGCCGACACTGGCGTGTTGTTGCGGCGAAACCGTGACTTTTACTGGCTGAATGGCAAAAAGGCAGGCCACGATGCTGTGTGACCTGCCTTTAAACTCAGTAATTGTTCGGTTTCCAGCCGATATCCATATCGGCCCAGTCTTCGTTTGCGGAGCCGACACTGATGTCGCCGAGCGTACGGAACGCCAGACGGGCATTGATCGACCAGTCATTGGCGGCCTCCCGGCTGGAGTTGATGTTGCCCTCGTCGGAATAGCTGACGGTGAAGATCGTGCATTCATCCTGGTAGAGAATACCGATCCGGCGCTCGGCGGCAAACTTGCCGTTCAGATCGTAGTTGATCGAGCCGAACAGCGACCAGTTGTCGTCCATGCGCAACATGCCGGAGGCCTGAACGATGTCGCGGTCTTCGTTATAGCCATATTTCGGCTGAGCCTTCACCTGCGTATAGCTAAGCTTGCCGGTGATGCGGCGGTCCGAATAGCTGATGCCTGTTTCCGAGCGATTGATATCCAGATCGTCCTTGTCGAGACGCAGGCTCGACGACAGCGAAAGGCCGATCGGTGCGTCGAAGGCCGCCATGGCGACGTAATCCGAACGGTCCGATTCCAGACCGGAATTGGCGCCGACATTGGCCAGATCGTAGGAGGCGAAGGAGTTTTCACCCGCCAGATGGAAGGACTGGCCGACAATGGCACGAACACCATAACCGTTGTCGAAGGTACCATTATAGCGGAAGCCGAGATTGGCGCGGGTGCCGCCCTCGATCCGGTCGAAACCGGAGAACTTGTCGCGCTCGAACAGATTGGTCGCATCGAATACGAATGCCTGCGCATCTTCGTTTGGAAGACGGCCGGAATATTGCTCGTTCGGGCGCACGAAAATCTGTGCGATCGGTTCGATCACGTGGCTGCTGTTGAGCGCCGTGAAGAGCCAGGGGTAACGCACTTCCAGGCCGCCCGTGACCATGCCGCGAAACGCAGCATCGTCATGCATCATGCCCTCATAGGCATAGGATGTGCCACCCGACGTGAAGCTTGACGGAGACATGTCCGTCCACAGCGCATCGCCGCGTGCAGCGAGGATAGGCGTGATCTGCAGACCGCTATCCATCGTGAAGGTGCGCTTCCACTCGGCTTCGGTGGAAAGGCGCGTATAATCGCCCTCGAGTCCGTTGAAGCGCGAATAACCTCCAAGTGCGTAGGAATCCTGCTTCAGGCGGGTGATGCTGGTCAGGTTGGTGGTCAGCGAGAGCTCGCCACCATAGATCGGATCCGGCACGAAATAACGGTAATCGACGACCGGATGAACGATAGCCTGCTTACGTTCCTGAGATTCGGTATTATCCGTATTCTGAACGTTGAAATAATAGCCGCGGGCGTCGAAGCTGTTACGCTCGCTCGATCCGCTCAGATAGATTTGGTTGGTCTGGACGTCGTTCTTGTAACCCTTCAGCCCGTAGGTGCGTGAAAAGTTGTTGTCGGTCTGCACCATCGCATCCCAGCCGAAGGCCCAGCGCGGATTGATGGTGAAGTCGCCCTTGCTGGCGATCATGCCGCGATTGTCGTTCAGCGCGTCGCTGGTTCCGGCCGTGAAGGTTTCGGATTTCAGCTGGCTGATGCCGGCGATCGTGACCGTGTGCATGCCGGTTTCGAAACGCTGGCGCAGTTCCGCCTGCAACAGCAGGCCCTGCGTCGTGTAATAGGTCGGCGTAACCGTCACATCCGATGTATCGGACAGGACGTGGAAATAGGGAACGCCGATGCCGAAACCGAGATTGTCGGTAATGCTCATCTGCGGGAACAGGAAGCCGGACTTCCGCTTCACCGTATTGTCGGGAACCGTCAGGAACGGCACATAGGCAATCGAATGGCCGAAAAGCTGCAGGCGGGCTTTTTCCAGCCGGATCGTATGGGTCTTTCCGTCCTGGACGACGCGCTCGGCCTTGACCTGCCAGAGCGGCGCCTTTTCAGGCTTTGCGGCGCAGGGCAGACAGGCGGTGTAGACGCCGTTGTTGAGGACCATAAGGTCGCCTTCGAGACGCTCGGCGCTCTCACCCGCGATGCGGGTATTGTCCGGGGTCTCGACGCGTAGCGCGTTGACGAAGCCCTGACCGAAATCGTCAGTGACATCCATCTCGTCGGCATAGATCTTGTTGCCGCCGGGCTCGATCAGCTCGATGTTGCCATGGGCGATCACGCGACCGGTCTGCTGATTATATTCCACTTGCTGGGCCACCATGCGGTAGCCCGAATATTTCATGCGAACCACGCCCTTCGCGATGACGCGCTGGGAATCGCGATTATAGGTCAGTTCATTTGCTGTAAGCAGGAGTTTCGAATCGTCTTGGCTTGCCGACGCAAGCAAACCATCCTGGCCGAAAGCGACCGGGCTGGATGCCAAATACGCGCACACAGCGGCACCTGTCAGAAGGGCCGTCCAAAGCCGCCTGATATTCCCGCGGTCATATACCGCCACTAGCCGTCCTCCTGATGAAGCAGAATGGTTGCCCCCAAAGCCAACGCCACGATAACTGGAACCCAGACCGCGACGGTGGGAGGGACAACACCACCACTCCCGAATGCCCTTACGAGCACGGTTACTACATAAAGCACGAAGCCGGAAACGATTCCACCCAGAATCACGGAGCGCGACTGGGCGAAGCGGCTGAACTTTAATGAAACGGTCGCGGCGATCAAGGTCATCGCAACCAGAAGCAGGGGCGTCGATAGCAGGAAATGATACTGCGTCTCAAGCGCTTTTGAAGACAGTCCAAAAGACTTTGCAACTTCGATCTTGTGAGAAAGATCAAAGAAAGCAACGGTTTCCGTCTGCGTCATCCGTTCCTGCACGAATTCCCGTCTCAGATTGGTACTGATCCGCGTGCTCTCTTGCCGAACTGGCACATGTCCCGCGCGGGTTTCCGTTACGCCGTTAAGAAGCCAGTAACCATCTTCCAACTTTGCCGACTTGGCATCCTGCCGCGAGACGATGTTTCCGTCCTTGTCGAGGTGGATCAGAACCACATCGAGCAGCATCGTTCCATTGTCCTCGAAGCTCTTGGCGCCGATGATCGTGTCCTGGCCGCCGCTCGCCTGACGCATCCACGGAATGATCTGCTGCTGGCGGCCGCCATTGGCTTCGTTGCGCCATCCCGCTTCCATCGCCAGCGACCGGTTCTGGCCCCATGCGGCGATGGGGTTCAAAACGACGACGGACAGAATGCCGAGAAGGACCGCTCCCAGGACGAAGGGAAGGATGAATTGCCAGGCGGAAACACCTGCTGCGCGCGTGACAACCAGTTCATAACGTCGATTGAGCGAGATCAGCGTCGTCATGCCCACGAAAAGGGCGATGAAGGGAACGGTCTGCTGCAGGATCAGCGGCAGGCGAAGTGCTGTCAGGCCAAGTGCGCCCGGAACCGAATAGCCCGGCACACTGGACATGCGCCGCGCCGTCTCGCTGAAATCCGCGAGATAGATGATCGACGATACGCCGAGCACGAACCATACGGCGGTTATCAGATAGCGTTTCAGGAAATACCGGGCGAGGGTGTTGAAAATCATGCGTTGCCGCTCCCCGAATTGCGTGCCAGCCGGCTGGAGAACAGACGGCGCAGGCGGCCTGCCGTATCCGCGATCACCTTCGGCATTTTCGGCTTGCGACCGGTTATCAGGATGAAGGCGGCCGCGGCGCCGCTGAGACCCGGCACGGCATAGACCAGCGGGATGAAGGCCGCGCTCTGCTTGACCTGATTGGTGACGTAAAAACCGAGCCAGCGCAGCATGAAGGCCGTTACCAGCGCGGCGACCATCGGATGCATGCGCGCCTCGCGGTGCGAGCGGGCATCGGCGGCGATGACCAGCGAGATGAGCGCGAAGGAGAAGGCGAACATCCAGTCCGACAGCCGCTTGTGCAATTCGCTGCGGAAGTTCTCCGGCGACCGCTTGTAGCTTGCATTGTTCTCGTCGGGAGAAAGAAGGAAGCTGAGGCTGGCATCGCCGGGAGACAGCGACGGCTCGGAATCCTGCTTTTCCGACATGGTCGAGAGATCGAAGGCATAGGACAGGAACTTGACGATCGAGACCTTGCCGTCAGGCGTCTTCTGCTGCACTTCGCCGTCGCGCATGGTCAGCGACGTACCGCTCTCATCGATCATGCCTTCCTTGGCGTAATAGATGAGATCGAAATTCGGATCGCGGCGGTCGGCGACGAACAGGCCCTTGAGAATACGGCCCTGCCGCTGCGCGATCTGCACGTAAAGACCGTCCTGAATGGTGCGGAAGGTCTTTTCCTCGATCACGGATGAGAGCAGGTCGGCATAGGCCGCAGCCACCATCTGCCGGGCGGAATTGCGCGCCGGCGGCTCGATGAAATTGGTGATGGTAAAGGAAAACGCACTCAGAACGGCGGCCAGAATGAGAACCGGGCGAAACATCACCGAACGCGGCGCCCCGGCCGCATCGATGATGGCAAGCTCGGAATCATTGTTCATCGCCGTGAATATCTGGGTGATGCCGATGACGAGGGCGAAAGGCAGGACGACGGGAATGAGCGTCGGCAGGATCATGGTCGCAAGCGCCATGAAGGAGCCCATCGACTGGCCCGTATCGGTGACGAGATTGATTCTCTGGAGAACCTGGATGGTCCAGATGATGGCCAGCACCGGCAGCAGCGCGACCAGAAACATCTGCGTTGTCCGCCGCAGGATATAGTTCTCGAGAAGCTTCATACTGCCCTTGTCGACATTGTTTTTTCCGCACGATCGCCCGCCGGATTTCCGCCTATCTAATCGCATCGTTTGCAATTGGCTATTCCGGCGTGCTCACAAATATGTTTTGCGCGACGATTTTTCCATCGCCTGTGTCTTTTTGTGGAACAAGCTGTCGGTTTCATGACGTGATTTCCTGTTTCACAAAAATGCCTTTCCTTTAAAGACTGTAGGCCTTTAAAGAATGCAGGGTTGCGCCCGGGGCCGAAAAGGCCATGATTGTGCGCATCATGCAGGTCGTTCACGAAGAGCAGGAAAACATGTCCGCCAAATTCGATATTTCTTTCGCCAATTCCGCTTCGCTTGAAAACGCTCTGGCCGTTGTGCTGCAGGCCTCGGGTGAGGCACAGGCCGTCGCCGGTGCTTCCGAGGCCGATCCGGGTGGGGTGATCGACAGGGCGGCGAAGATATCCGGCTTCTCCGCAAAGTCGATGACGACGCTCGACGTGATCGCGCCGCAGGGTTCCGCGGCCGACCGGCTGCTCGTCATCGGTCTCGGCAAGCCGTCGAAACTCGTGGCGCATGATTGGCTGCGCGCCGGCGGCACGGCTGCCGCCGGTTTCCGCAAGGCGGACAAGGTCGCCATCTATCTCGACGCTCCCGGCATTGAGGTCGGTGCCCAGGCGGCGGCGGATTTTGCTCTCGGCCTGCTGCTGCGCGCCTATAGCTTCGATGCCTACAAGACCAAGAAGAAGTCCGACGACGAAAAGACCCCGAAGAAGGTCGATGTCATCATCGTCACCGCGGCCCATCGGGAAGCGGAAAAGGCCTTCGCCGTGTCCGAAGCCGTGGCCGGCGGCGTTCTGCTGGCGCGCGATCTCGTGAACCTGCCGCCGAATGCTCTCGGTCCCGTCGAATTTGCCGAAAAGGCCGAAGAGCTGCGCAAGCTCGGCGTCGATGTGGAAATTCTCGGCGAGAAGGAACTGAAGAAACTCGGCATGAACGCGCTTCTCGGCGTGGCGCAGGGTTCGGCCCGTCCGCCCCGGCTTGCGGTCATGCAGTGGAATGGCGGCTCCAAGAAAGATGAACCCGTTGCTTTCGTCGGCAAGGGAGTGGTTTTCGATACCGGCGGCATTTCGCTGAAGCCCGGCCTGAACATGGAAGACATGAAGGGCGACATGGGCGGCGCTGCGGCCGTGACCGGCCTCATGCATGCGCTCGCCGCCCGCAAGGCCAAGGCGAATGTGATCGGCGTCATCGGCCTGGTGGAAAACATGCCCGATGGCAATGCCCAGCGCCCCGGTGACATCGTTACCTCCATGTCCGGCCAGACCATCGAGATCATCAATACCGATGCCGAGGGCCGGCTGGTTCTGGCCGATGCGCTCTGGTACACCAAGGAACGCTTCAACCCGAAATTCATGATCAATCTCGCCACCCTCACGGGCGCGATCACGGTTGCGCTCGGCAATCTGCAGGCGGGCCTCTTCTCCAATGACGATGAACTGGCCACGCGCCTTGCAGATGCGGGCGAGGTGACGGCTGAAAAGCTGTGGCGCATGCCGCTCGGCAAGGATTACGACAAGATCATCGATTCCAAATTCGCCGACATGAAGAACAGCTCGGGTCGTCTGGCCGGCTCCGTCACCGCCGCCCAGTTCCTCAAGCGTTTCGTCGGCGAAACGCCGTGGGCGCATCTCGATATTGCCGGCACGGCCATGGGGTCGCCGCTCACCGAGATCAACCAGTCCTGGGGATCGGGCTATGGCGTGCGGCTTTTGAACGAACTCGTTCGCGCGCATTACGAAGATTGAGACGGCCGGAGCTCCAGGTCTGCGGATGACTGAAATTCTGTTCTACCATCTGACGGAATCGAAGCTCGAGGATGCCTTGCCGCCTTTGCTCGAAAAATCGCTGGAACGCGGCTGGAAGGTCGCGATCCAGACGGTTGACGAGGAGCGTCGCGACTTCCTCGAGACGCATCTGTGGACCTTTCGTGACGACAGCTTTCTGCCGCACGCCACGGATACGTCTTCGGTACCGCAAAGCCAGCCGATTCTCCTGACGGCCTCGGAGGCCAACGGTAACGGCGCAAATGTCCGCTTTCTGGTGGACGGCGCCGAACCGCCGGCGGTGGAAGCCTATGAGCGCATCGTCTTCATGTTTGACGGATATGATGCTTATCAGCTCGAAATGGCGCGAAATCACTGGAAGCGACTGAAGAGCGAAGGTCATGCCCTGACCTATTGGCAACAGTCGCCGGAGGGCCGCTGGCAGAAGAAGGCGTGAGCGCGGGCAGGTGTCGATCTCGCCCGCCAGCATAGCCCATAAACGGACCGGCAAAAACTCGCACGTGGCGTCGCATGCCGGTTTTTGCATTATGTGCCGGCCGGCCCGGAGGCCTCAGAGGAAGCAGCGGAAGGACATTATCATGGGACAGGCGATATCGCGACCGGAAGCGGAAACGGAACGTCTGGTCGCGGTAAGGTCCGTCATGTCCTTCAGAAATGCGGAAATACCGGAGCTGAAGGTGCTCTCGCAGCTGGGGCAGGGCGTTTTCGGCGTGCCGCGCGCCGCCGTCCATATCGTTGATGAGGATTGGCTGCATATTGCCGAACAGGCGGGCATGCAGCTGTCGGAATGCCCGCGCGATCTGTCGATCTGCAACCGCGTCATTGACAGGCGGGATGTCGTGGCCATTTCCGATCTGACGGCGCATCCGGATTTCCGCTTCATGTCCTACGTTAAAGGGGGGCCTGAACTGCGCTCCTATGCCGGTGCGCCGATCGAGCTGGAACCCGGCCTCGTCGTCGGGGCCTTTTGTCTGGTCGATACGGTGCCGAGAAAGTTTTCCCGCGGCGAAATCGACAATCTCAGACATTTTGCGATGCTGGCGGCGGCGCTCCTGCGGCTTCAGAAAGCCAATTTCACCATGAGCCTTGCCGAGCGTGAGTTGCGCGACGCGGCGATGACAGACCCTCTGACCGGCTTTTATAACCGCAAGGCGCTGGAAGCGATCGTTGACGGGCAACTGGGCGCCGCACTTCAGGCGAGCGAGACCTTCGGCGTGCTTTATCTCGATCTGGATGGTTTCAAGACGATTAACGATACGTTCGGCCACCCGGCCGGTGACTGCGTGCTGACCGCCGCCGCCGGGCGCATTCGCGGTGCCATTCGCAGCGAGGATATCGCGGTGCGTATGGGCGGCGATGAATTTGCTATTTTCATACCGCGACCCGGCGCGCCGGAAGTGATGCGCGCAATGGCCGACCGGCTTTTATCCGCCTTCCGCAAACCTTTCGATGTCGAGGGCCAGGAGGTCGAGGCACGCCTCAGCATCGGCGGCGCGATTGCTCCGCAGGCGGGTGCCGATCGAGCGACGTTGCTGTGCAGCGTCGACGAGGCTCTGTATCAGGCCAAAAAATCAGGGCGCGACCGCTTCGTCAGCCGCGCCCTGTGATGTCTGCTTCTTCGAAAAGCGTTTCGGCGTCTCAGTCGTAGAAGGAATCCACGAATTTGTGGCGGCCGAGAAGGAAGGCGTCCGCCACATGGGTCAACGGTGCCAGATCCACATCCGAACGGCCCGCCTTGATGATTTCCGCAAAACGCTCGTAAAGCGCCGGATATTCCCGCTCCGGTTCAGAGAGCTTCTCTTCGCCATTGATCGAGAGCTTCGCGCCGCCTTCCGAAAGCACCATCCGTCCGGATGAGGTTTCGGCAACGATATCCCAGCTCTGTTTGCCGGTCTGGCGCCAGTCGAATTCGGCATGAACGGGCATTTTCGTCACGTCGGAGAAATGCAGGTCGGCGGCGATCGGTGCGTCGCGGTTTTCCGGGAATTCCAGTGTCGCCTTGGTCAGGAACAGCGCGCGCGGCAGGATGTGGGTGATGATGGAGAGTGCGTTGATGCCGGGGTCGAACACGCCGAGGCCGCCCGCCTGCCAGATCCACGCCTGGTTCGGATGCCAGTGGCGCACATCCTCCTTCCAGATGATATGCACGCTGTCGATTTTTGTCGCGGCCAGAAACGCTTTGGCGGCTTCCACTGCCGGTGCGTAACGCGAGTGCCAGCTGGCAAACAGGGAAAGGCCCTTCGAATCCGCGAGGCGCACGAGATCCTGCACTTCGGACAGCGTGGCACCCGGCGGCTTTTCGAGGAAAACATGCTTGCCGGCATTCAGCGCCGCATAGGCCGCCTCGTAGCGATATTGCGGCGGCATGCACAGCGACACGGCCTCGATTTGCGGAACCGCTTCGAGCATCGCCTCGATGGTGCCATAGGAGGCGACGCCGTCCACTGTACCGTGACGGCTTGCCGTGGCGATCAGTTCGAAATCCGGATTGCCTGCGATGGCTGGAAGGTGCTGGTCGCGAACGATTTTGCCGACGCCGACGATGGCAAGCTTGGTGGCTGACATGGAGAGGTACCCGTTTGAGTGCTTCATGAGATAAAGTGTGACTTTACAAGTTTTTTAGCAGAAACGGCCGAAGGGGCAAGGTGATCATCCAGACCGGGAACGGCTTTTTTGGCTAACAATATCAGGTGTTAAAAACGTGAAAGCGTTATTTGTGAATAAAGTAATATTCTTGAAATTAAATAATGAATTGAGAATTGATCAAAAAATTCAACTTCAGATGGTTTTATAAGATCGTTTTTTGATATTCATCGTGGAAATTTAATAGTCGATTTTAGTTTTTATTGTGAGTTCTTCGAATTGCGTTTGGATGATATTTTTATTTTGAGAAGAAAATCTCTTGTATTTTGTTTTACAAGATGAATGAAATCAATCATCGGTTCAATATGTATGGACCGAGTTCGGCATGGCTATCGATAGTCTGTAGCTATGTCGATATGAATTGGGCGGGGAGTAGATTATCCGGCCGAACATTATCCTGTGGCTTTCTGTTGTCACGCCACTCCGGTTGACTTATTTGCTGGCGCGGCATTATGCGGTGCCGGAACCTCCGGGTGCGATCCCGCATGAAATACCTCGTGTGCCGGTGTACATGCTGGTCACGGCGCCACTGATGTCCGCCTTCGCCAGTGCCTGTACCGCGTCGGCGAGTGAATATTGGATACGTATCGGTGCCGTCCGCTTGTCGGCGGCCTGTCGCATCGGCGGCGTGTTATATTGTGCTCCGCAGAGACAGAAAGTGTGAAGGGCAAATGCCGGAATTACGGCTGTGAGACAAATGACAATCGGGGGGGTGCAGATGATGGAATTGATCGCCATCCAGGCGGCGGCCGCTGCCGCTGAGCTTCCATTCCTGCTGCTCCAGGCAGCCGCGGTGATCGGCATGGTCTCCCTGCTGATCCTCATGCGCCGCAACATTGCCCTCGATGACCCGCGTTACAAGATTTATTATGGCGTCGTTTTCGGCGTGGCCGGTTTTCTGCTGACGCTTCTGGTGGCCGAGTTCATCAGGCTGCCCTCCAAACCCTATATCCGTTCGGATCTGCTGTTTCTCGCCGGGCTTCTGGGGTCATGGCAGGGCGGCGGCATCGCGCTGTTTCTCGTTGCGGCCGCGCGCTACCTGGTCGGTGGCCCCGTGCTGTTTCTCGCCGCTTTTCAGGACATGGCCATCATCTCGGCTTTCGGAATCATGATGTATGGCTGGATGCGCAGGCGCAGCCTCGCCGAACTGGGAATGCGGGATATTCTTGCCGTGTTTGCCGTGCGGTTTGTTGCCGTGCTGTTCGCCATTTCCGTGTCGTTCGGCCTTGGTCTTGTCGAGCAGTCGCTGTTTTTGGACGCGGTCGGCCGCCGCACTCTCGGGGCGGTCATCGTCGGTCTGCCGATGATTGCCTGCCTGTTTCTTCTCCTGCGCAGCGAGGCGCGGGCGCGGGAAGATGTGAGGAAGCGCGAGATCGCGGCGCTGACGGATCCCCTGACCGGCCTGCCCAACCGGCGCGCGCTGAAGGATCATATCGAAACGGCGGCACGGCGGGAGCCGGCCGTTCCACGCGCGCTCCTTCTCATCGAAATCGTCAATATTGCCGATGTCGCCGCCTGCGAAGGCGAGGACTGGGCCGATCTTTTCTGGCCGCGACTGGCGCGGGAGATCTGCGAAGGCAATAGCAGCCTGCTGTCGAGTTCCAATGCGCCATGCGGTTTCATGTTCGGCGATACGACGCTTGCGGTGGTCGTCGAGGGGATTGCGCTGGAAAAATCGGAAAGCGCCAGACTCATGATGCATCTTCATGAAGGGCTGAGCGCATTTTGCCGATCCGCGGAGGCAGGGCCTGTTCCGCATCTGAAGATAGGCGCGGCCAATCTGGATATGCTTTCCCACCAGAATGTGGCGTCGTTCCTCCGGCATCTCAGCCTGGAGTTGGGAAGAAGTGAAAATCCGGTGCAGATTTTCCCGTTCTCCTTTGCCGAAAAAGCCAGCCGCGACGAAGGCGTTCGGCAGATGCTGGTCCATTGGATCAAATCCGGCAGGCCGCCCATATGTTACCAGCCGAAATTTGAAATGCACAATCGCCACATGATCGGCGCGGAGGCGCTTCTGCGGGCGACCGATGGGCGCGGGCAGGCGCTTTCACCCTATTACGTGCTGGAGATTGCCGAGCGCCACCGGTTGCTGGTGGAGTTCGAATGGTCGACCATCGAAGCGGTTGTCCGTGACCTTGCCGACCTGCGCGGCCTCGCCCCCGATTTTCATCTGGCGGTGAATATTTCCGCTTCGTCTTTGGCGACCCCACGTTTCGGAAACCGGGTCGTGGCGCTCCTCAGGGAAATGGCGGTCCCGGCGCATCGGTTGTCCATCGAGGTAACGGAGATGAGCCGCATACCGGCCATCGATATCGTGCAGCAGAATTTCGACACGCTGAACGAGGCGGGCGTGCGGTTGTCGCTTGATGATTTCGGCACGGGTTATTCCGCTCTCACCCTGCTTGCGCGGTTTCCTTTCGAAGAGGTCAAGGTCGACCACTGGATGACGTCCCGGCTCGATCAGTCACGGTTCAGGGACGCCATCGCGCTCGCCTTTGAAAGCGCCGAGCGTTACGGCGCCAAGCTGGTGACGGAAGGCATAGAAACGGAAGAACAGAGCCTGCTTCTCATGCAGATGGGCATCCGCTTCGGGCAGGGTTATCTTTATTCGCCCGCGGTGCCGCTCGATCGCTTGCAGCCGCGCAGGGAATGCGCCTAGAGGGTTTCCGGCAGGACCAGGCCCGGCGTTACCTCGCCACGTTGCGGCTCCAGCGACATCGAAGCCGGCTTCGGCCGGATTGAATGTTTGGCGCGTCTGTGCTGAGGAGGTACCATGACGAACCAGTGGTCCGACCGTGCTTTCCGGTCACGCGAGCGAACCGATGCTTGAAAATAACGATGCATGGAACAGGCAGCCCGGAATATCCGGCCAGTCCCCGCCGGAAGCAAAGACGGCAAGAGCGGACGTCGCGCAGTCGCTCGGCGCCATCGCCGATGCCGAATTCGGCGCAGGGCCTGTGTTGGGATATCCCAATCCTCCGGCGGCCTGGCCGCTGCTAAGGGTGTTCGCTGTCTGGGCATTGTTGATGGCTGCGGTCGTCGCCACTCTGGCGGCTTACCAATATGTCAGCCTGCTGGGTGAGCTGGAACGGCAGAGCGACGCCCTGCAGGCCGAGGCGTCGCGCCGGGCCGACCAGCACGATGCCCATGTGACGGCACTTTCGGCGGCGGCGCAGGCGCAGCAGGGACCGGGCGATAGTCTGTTGCTCGCCATTGCCGCGCCCATACTGCAATTTTACCCGCGTATCGACGAAGTTCAGCTGGTCTCCCTCACGGAGGGAGGTCCCGCCATCGGCACCCGGCCGCTGGAAAGCGAACTGGCCGCAGCGGTCCGCGAGGCGGCATCGGTGTTTTCAGGCCGGCCGGCTTTGCTGGCGAGTGCGCTGAGGCCCGGCCACTACCTGATCGTCAAGCGCAGCCCCAACAGCGAGACGGCGCAGCAGGCGCTTGTGTTGGCCGTCGACGCCGCGCAGCTGCTGGCCTCCGATGCTCCCTTCTGGTCGGCACAGCACGCCGTGATCCGTCTGAAAATGCCCGATGGACGCCTGTTATACGGCCCGCCGCAACTGCCCGCGCAGCCGCAATATGCCCGGCAGCTCAGCAGCGCCAGCCAGCCGCTGCTTCTGGAAGTCGCACTTCCCATCACCTGGCGGGAACTTCTGCCGGGCCGCGTCCTGCTCGCGGGGCTTGCCGGTGCCAGCGTCGTTTTTGTGTTCGGCATCGTTATGGCAAGGCAGAGGACACGTATGCGCGCCGCCGAAAGGCGGGCCGAACTGAGCGGCATGGAAGCGAGGCTGACCCATGCATCGCGGGTCAATGCGCTGGGAGAGATGGCCAGCGGCCTTGCCCATGAGCTGACCCAGCCGTTGACGGCCATCTTGGCGCAGGCGCAGGCCGGGCGGCGGCTTCTTGCCCGTCAGGATGTCGCAACGCTGTCCGGTGCTCTGGACGACATGATCGAGCAGGCGCGCTGCGCCGCCAACATGCTCGACCGGTTCCGCAACTGGTCGCTGCCGCATCGCCATCCTGCCACGGCGCATGATTTGCGCGTCGCGCTGCGCAATGTCGATGCGTTGCTGGCCGGCGAAGCGGCGCGGCAACAGGTCGTCATAGATATCCGGCAGCCGGAGGCGCCGCTTCTGGTTCGGGTTGATCCGGTGGAAATGGAGCAGGTCATGTTCAATCTGCTGCGCAATGCCCTCGATGCGCTGGCCGGTGCCGAGGGCAGGGGGGCCATCACCGCCACGCTCAGCCGCGATGGTGATCTCGCCATATTCGAAGTCGCCGATAACGGGCCCGGCGTGGCGCCGCAATTGCGCGACCGGCTCTTTACGCCCTTCGCGACCACGAAAAACAACGGCATGGGACTTGGCCTCGCGCTCAGCCAGCGGCTGGTGGAGCGCGCCGGGGGCGAAATCCTCTCCATAGAGCAGGAAAACGGCGCGTTGTTCCGTGTCGTCCTGCCGGTCATGGCGGAGGCAACGAAGCCATGACGCTGCCCGTCTATCTGGTCGATGACGACGACGCCGTGCGCAAGGCGCTGATATTGCTGTTGTCCACCGTCGGCATCAAGGCGAAGGGTTTTGCCGATCCGACGGTTTTTCTCGGTCAATTGCCGGGTCTCGAGCCCGGCTGCCTGATCTTCGACATCCGCATGCCGGCCATCACCGGCCTGAAACTGCAGGAAAAACTGGTTGAGGAAGGCATCGACTGGCCGGTCATCATCATTTCCGGCCATGGAAATATCGAGGCCTGCCGCCGCGCCTTCCGCAACGGCGCCGTCGATTTTCTCTCCAAGCCGGTGGATGAGCAGGATCTCATCGATGCGATCCAGAAAGCGCACCGGACGCTTGCGCGCACGCTGGATGCCAGGGCGCTGCAGGCGGAAACGATGGCGCTTCTGTCGCTTCTCACCGCGCGTGAGCGTGAGATACTCGAGCGCATCGCACTGGGTTTCACCACCCGCCAGATCGCCGACGGGCTCGGCCTTTCGCCGCGCACGGTCGACAGCCACCGCGCCGCCATCGGCCTCAAGCTTGGCACCACTTCCCAGGCGGAAATGACAAGGCTGTGGCTGGAGGCCGGCGAAGATCGGTAGAACTACCGACTGGCCGGCAAGTCTTACGGATTCGCAGTCCCGTTCCAATTGCCTAGGTTGCAGTCCTCATCAAGCAAGAGGACCTTTTCATGATCCGCAATCTTCTCATCGCTTCCGTTCTGCTCGCTCCTGCGGCCGCCTTGGCCCAGACGCTGCCAACCGCTCCCTATCTGCCGCTCGAAATGGCGGAGAAGGCAGCGAAAGCCGCGCTTCAGGCCTGCGTCGCCAAGGGTAATGCCGTCACTGTTGCCATCGTTACCCGCGACGGCGCCACCAAGGCGGTGCTGAAAGCGGATAACTCCGGCCCGCACACGGTTTCCAGCGCGACGGGCAAGGCCTTCGCGGCTGCTTCGCTCGGTCGCGACATCGGCGAGATCGCGGAATTCATCGCTTCCAAGCCAGCCAATGATGGTCTTCGCAATATGGATGAACGCATGGTCATCCAGGCGGGTGGCTTGCCGATCAAGATCGGTGAAGCGCTGGTCGGCGGCATTGGCGTTGGCGGCGCGCCGTCGGGCGCCATCGATGCCGAATGCGCCCGTGAAGGTCTCAATGCAATCGGCGCGAAATAAGCAGCGTCAACGTAATCCGGCGGCTTCGTAGAAGGCCGCCGGACCGCGTGCCGGCCTTGCACTGCCGAACATCACCCCGCCATTGCTTCCTCATATTCGCCGGAAAGCAGCAGCCATTGCTCTTCCGCGTCGGAAAGCTTTGCTGCGGCTTCACCGCGCTCCTTGACTTTCTGCGCCGCCTTGGCGGGTGCTTTTTCATAAAGGGCGGGATCGGCCAGTTCGGTGTCAAGCGCCTGAATCAGTTTCTCAAGCTTTGCCGTCAGGGATTCGATTTCGTTGATCTTTTTCTTCAGCGGCGCAAGCTGGGCGCGTTTCTCCGCGCTTGCCTTGCGCTGATCGGCCTTCGACGCCTGATCGGGAGCGGCCTCGGTCTTGTCTTCCTTTTTCCTGCCGGAAGAAACGACGATGTCGCGATATTCCTCCATATCGCCTTCGAAGGTTTTGACCGTGCCGTCGGCCACCAGCCACAGCCGGTCCACCGTCGCTTCGATGAGGTGCCGGTCGTGCGAAATGAGGATGACCGCGCCACTATAGTCATTCAGCGCCTCGATCAGTGCCCGGCGGCTGTCGATGTCGAGGTGGTTGGTCGGTTCGTCGAGGATGAGGAGGTTCGGCGCATGGAAGGCCGCAAGCCCCATCAGCAGCCGTGCCTTTTCGCCGCCGGACAGGTCCTTCGCCGCCGTTGCCATCTTTTCGGTCGCGAGACCCATCTGCGCCACGCGTGCGCGTACCTGCGCTTCCGGCGCCAGCGGCATCAGCTTGCGCACATGTTCGACCGGTGTTTCATCCGGTACAAGGTCATCCAGCTGGTGCTGCGCGAAAAAACCGATCTTCAGGCCGGGTGCCACACGAAGATCGCCCGCCTGCGGGGCAAGCCGGCCGGAAATGAATTTCGCGAAGGTGGATTTGCCGTTGCCGTTGGAACCGAGCAGCGCGATGCGGTCGTCATTGTCGATCCTGAGATTGAGCTGCTTCAGGATCGATTTGCCCGGCTCGTAACCCACAGCGCCGCCATTGATGGCGACGATGGGCGAGGCGGGCTGCTTTTCCGGCTCCGGAAAGGTGATCGGCTGGACATGGTCCTCGATCACGGCGGCAACGGTGCCCATGCGCTCCAGCGCCTTGATGCGGCTCTGCGCCTGCCGCGCCTTGGTGGCCTTGGCGCGGAAGCGGTCGATGAAACTTTGCAGATGTTTGCGTGCCGCGTCGTTTTTCGCCTTCGCCTTCATCTGCAATTCGTCGGCCTCTGCCTTCTGCCGCTCGAACTGGTCGTACCCGCCGCGATAGAAGGTCAACTTCTTCTGGTCCAGATGCACGATGGAATTGACGGCATTGTTCAAAAGATCGCGGTCATGGCTGATGATGATGACGGTATGCGGATAACGTCGGATGTAGTCTTCCAGCCAGAGCGTGCCTTCGAGGTCGAGATAGTTGGTCGGCTCGTCAAGCAGCAAAAGGTCCGGTTCGGCAAACAGCACGGAGGCGAGCGCCACGCGCATGCGCCAGCCGCCGGAAAAGGAGGAGGCGGGGCGCAGCTGCGCCTCGTGATCGAAACCGAGACCGGCGAGAATGCTCGATGCGCGCGCTTCCGCCGAATGGGCGTCGATATCGACGAGCCGCATCTGGATTTCGGCGATCCGGTGCGGATCGGTCGCGGTTTCGGCCTCTGCCAGAAGCGCGCTGCGCTCCTTGTCGGCGGAAAGCACGATGGAAATCAGCGAATCTTCCGTACCCGGTGCTTCCTGCGCGACCTGGCCGATGCGCGCCTGTTTGGGGATCGTCACCGAACCGCTTTCGGCCGAAAAATCGCCGGTGATGACCCGGAACAGGGTGGATTTACCGGCGCCGTTGCGGCCGACAAGGCCCGCCTTCACGCCAGCAGGAAGTGTCACGCTCGCATGGTCGAGAAGCAGGCGCCCGGCGATGCGGGCGGAAAGATCGGTAATCGTAATCATGGCGTCGTTTTGGCTGAACTGGGAAGCCAAGGCAAGAGCAGCGACGACACATCAGGGCAGATATGGCGCCGGAAAAGCAGCCGGTTTGCAGGCCACCCTCCGGGCGCATCCCATATCTTCGGTTTCATGCGTTTTCCAGGGGGAAACAAGGGTGCCGTTTCGCTGGAGATGTTTCAGCAGCCGAGCTGGGCCAGATAGCTGCCGCGGCTGTGCTGAGCCACCTCACGGGAATAGCCGACCACGCAATTGCGCGTGCCGCAGCGTGCCGAAAGCAGGGCAAGTTCGGCATGGCTGAAAAATTCGGCGGGCGTGGCGGTGCCGTCAACGGCCGCAACGCCGATTGAAACCGTCAGGTGCTCGCCATCGCCTTCGCTGGTCACGAAACGCAGCGACCCCACGCTCTGCCGCAGGCGCTCGGCAATCGCTTCGGCCGTATGCTGTGAGACACCGGCAAACAGGAAGGCGAATTCATTGCCGCCGATGCGTGCGACGAAATCGTCCTTCTTGATCGTCTTGCGGAAGAGGGCGGCAAGCCGCCGCAACGCCTTGTTGCCGGCGGTGGGGCCGTATTTGCCGTTGATTTCGCGAAAATGATCGATGTTGAGCAGCATCAGCGAGGTGGCGGATGCCGCCTGATCGCCGGCGAAGATATCTCCGAGCTTTTCAAGGAAGGCTGCACGGTTGGGGAGCGCCGTCAGCGCGTCGCGAAGGGAGCTTGCCTGCAGATCGGCCCTGCGTTGCTCAACCTCGCGGATTTTCATCAGCCCCATGGCGATGAAATGTTTCAGGCTTGTCTGTTCTTCCTGAATGTCGTCCAGCAATCCCGCCAGCCGCTCCGTTGCCGTCGATCCGCGATGTTCGTCATCGGAGAGGCTGTCGATGAAGGTTTCGGTGCGCTGCAGGCCGGCTTCCAGCCGCGCGGAGATTTGCTTGAGGGTCTCGAAGGCCTCGCTCGCCATCTGTTCCGCCTCGATCCGGGAAAAACCGGGCAGATTATGCCGCTGGCCGACAAGATCGATCTCATGCTGTTGCGGCGCATTGCCGAGTGCGAGGATGTCGCGGCCCATGGCCGGATTGTGTCCCGACAATATTTCGTAGATCAATTCATAATTGCGCGGCAGCGGCGCAATATTCATCTTGGCGATGAACTGCGCGATTTTTGTAAAGACAAGACTATTCCTTGCCTGTTCGCGTTTTTTATCGCCAGCAGATGCCATCGCTGTCAGCTCCAATATCGATGGTTGTATGAATTGAACGAAAAAATCGTTTTTGAATGGCGTATTCATACCGCCAACGGCTTAAAATTGGCTAAACCCTGGAGAGAGTTTGATCGCCTTCAGGTTTTATTTTCCGCTGTCGCAGCCGGCGTCTTCCGAACGGCTTTTGATCGATAATATGACAAATGCTGATTTGCTTTCGGACGGCGGGCGTTTTTATATCGTTCCATCGAGATTGCCAAAAAGGGTGCTTATCATGACGACCTCCAGAACCTTATATTCACTGTGCGGAAGCGATATCTCCCGGCCTTTTTCTCCCCATTGCTGGAAAACCGTTCTTTCGCTGGCGCATAAGGGGCTGGATTTCGAGGAGCGCCCTTTGCCCTTCACCATCATTCCGACGGTTGAGGACGGGTTTTCGAAGACGGTGCCGATCCTGCGCGATGGCGACCAGCTCGTGAGCGACAGCTTCGAGATCGCGCTTTACCTGGACGACGCCTATCCGGAGCGCCCCTCGCTGTTTGACGGGGAGGGTGGCAAGGCAATGGCCCGTTTCGTCGAAAGCTGGTCGCAGACGGTGCTTCACCCGGCGATTACCCGCATCGCCGTCCTCGATATCCACAACATGCTGGATGAGCCGGATCGCCGTTATTTCCGCGACAGCCGCACGAAAGTGCTCGGCCGCCCGCTTGAGGATGTGGTGGCCAATCGCGAGACGGAAATCGCGGCCTTCCCCGCATTGCTGACACCGATCCGCCGCATGTTGAGCTTCCAGCCTTTCATCGGCGGTACGTCGCCGCTCTTTGCCGATTATATCGTGTTCGGCGCGCTGCAATGGGCAAGGATCACCACCGGGGCCGATCTGTTTTCCGACAATGACCCGGTGCGGGACTGGTTTGAAGGCTGCCTCGATCTCTATGATGCGAGAGGCCGCAGTGTGACAGCGGCGTGAAATGTCTGGCGTCATCGTCGCAATCTCGTCGATCCCCCTTGTTTTCGGGCCTTTGGGCGGGTAAAGACCGCCCACTTTCTCTGAAGGAAAAGGAAACGGACACATGGCGATTGAACGCACATTTTCGATGATCAAGCCGGACGCAACCAAGCGTAACCTGACGGGCGCGATCACCAAGGTATTTGAAGACAACGGCCTGCGCGTCGTCGCCTCCAAGCGCGTCTGGATGAGCAAGCGCGAAGCCGAAGGCTTCTACGCCGTTCACAAGGAGCGCCCCTTCTTCGGCGAGCTCGTTGAAGGCATGACCTCCGGCCCGACCATCGTTCAGGTTCTGGAAGGCGAAAACGCCATCCTCAAGAACCGCGAAATCATGGGCGCCACCAACCCGGCCCAGGCCGCTGAAGGCACCATCCGCAAGACCTTCGCGCTCTCCATCGGCGAAAACTCCGTTCACGGTTCCGACGCTCCGGAAACCGCCGCACAGGAAATCGCCTACTGGTTCGCCGAAACCGAAATCGTCGGCTGATTCAAAATATCAACGGCTTGAATCGTCCTTTCAGGCGATTGCGCGAGGCCGTTGAAAAGACTCGAGGAAACGGAGCCGAAAGGCTCCGTTTTTTGTTGGGTGACAGGTACGGGCCTCCACACTCCGTCACCCCGGACGAGATCCGGGGTCCAGCGCGATCAAGTCTTTGATCGTGAAAGGCTCTTTACGTCGCGCAGACGCGCGGCTGCTGGATACCGGGTCAAGCCCGGCATGACGGATGAGAGCTTGTTATTTCGCTCCGGGAACTCAAGCGCAGAAAGTCTTCATGACGCCGGACACCCCTGGACCGGCCGCATATCCGTCGTACCGTCAGGTTTGAACACCTCCGGATTGGGCGTATAGAGCGGCCCGATCACCAGCGGCTTGGCGGGAAGAAGCGACTGGTCCGTGTCGGAGCGGATCGTGGTCTCGATCGTCTGGAGAATGTCGCCCTCCGGCCCCTTGATGCGGATGGTGACCCGGTAAGGCCGGTCCTGCTTCACGCACTCGACTGGCGGACTTTGAACGGCGATCTTCTCGTCTGCCGGAAAAATCCTGTCGCTCGTCGTGAGGTCAGGGCCGCCGCGTGGATTTTCGAATGTTGCCTCAAGCGTGCTGCCGTCGCGAATGGGGGCGATGCGCTGAAGCGTGACCAGATAAGTGGCAACGGCGACGCGATAGTTGAAGACGAACATGCGGCCCGAAACCTTCGCGACTTCGCGCGGTTCGTCGCGCTGGCAAGCCGAAAGGCCGAGTGCAGCCGTAATTACCAGCAATGGCAAGGCAATTGCCTTCATTCCTGTGCCTCCTTTGTCCGGTGATAGTGCCGGCTGGCTTTCCGCCGGTTGCCGCACACCGCCATGTCGCACCAGATACGGCTTCTGTTCTTGCTGCGATCGATGAAAAGCCAGCCGCAATTGCTGCAGATCCGCAGCCTTTCCCGTGCCTGCGCCGCAAGCAGTGACAGAGCGGAATGGGCGGTGGCATTGCCGAGACTTTCGGCCAGCGGAAATGCGCGCAGTGCCGTGCCACAGGCGAAGAGAAGCCGCGCCAGCCTGCCGTCGTCATCGCCGCCATTGGTGATGGATGCACGAAAATAATCGTCGATCGCTTCCCGCAACTCCAGAAAATCCGGCTTTTGTGCCGCTTGGGGGGCAATGAGCGCGGGAAACCTACCGCGTTCCGCGCCAAGCCGTGTCGCCGCTTCGGCAAAGGCGACGATCTGCTCCGGCACGGCAAAACGATCGATCGATTTTGCCGCGTCCGAGCGCAGGATCACGCTATTGGCGACATCCAGCGCCAGGGCGCCGCCCGCGAAACGATGTTCTGTCCAGCGAAAACTCATGCTGCACATTATAACTGTCAAAATGTATTTTAACAGTTATAATAATGGCGGGAGGACGCGCATGGCCTATTTCCTGCAACAATTGCTGAATGCCGTGCCGGTCGCAGCCCTTTATGCGGTTCTGGCCTTCGGTTATGCCATCGCCTTTTCCATCACCAGGCGCGCCGATGTCACCTATGGCGCCATCTTCGCTTTCGCCGGCCAGACGTGCCTGCTGTTTGCCGATTTCGGCTGGAACCGGCTGTGGCTGGTTCTGCCGGCAACGCTCGCGCTCGGGGCAGGAGCAGGCCTGTTCGGTGGGTTGTGGGCGGCGGGTTTCGTCGGCAGGGCGGTGATGCGGCCTCTGGCGAAGGCCTCTCCCAATGCGGTGACAGTCGCCTCCGTCGGTGTGCTGATCGCGCTTACCGAAAGCGCAAGGCTTGCCGCGGGCACCCGGCAATTGTGGCTGCCACCACTTTTGTCGCAGCCGGTACGCTTTTGGAGCGACGGCGGCTTTGCCGTGACCCTGACGCCGATGCAGATGCTGAACACGGCGGTGTTTGGACTACTCATCCTCTCAGGGTCCATTTATCTCGGCCGTTCCGCTTTCGGCAGGCGCTGGAAGGCCGTTTGCGATGATCCGCTTGCGGCATCGTTCTGCGGCGTGAATGCGGGCAGGGTGTTCCTGCTGTCCTATTGCGCGGCGGGATTTGTCGCCGCCATCGCCGGGGTGCTCGCCACCTTTTATTACGGCACCATGGATTTTGGCGCCGGACTTGTCTTCGGCCTCAAGGTCGTGCTGATTTCAGCGGCGGGCGGTTATGCCAGTCCGCTTATTTGCGGTTTGGGAGCTGCTGCCGTCGGATTTGCGGAAACCCTGTGGGCCGGTTATGGCCCGGTCGTCTGGCGCGATGCGGCGGTGCTGGCGCTTCTGGTCGGCTGGCTGATCATCATGCGCAGCAGGGTGGAGGCACCCTGAGGCATTTCCGGGAAAAGTGGACTGCGGTCTTCCACCCGGAAAGGCGGAAAAGGCGATGGATTACCGCCACTTGTCCTTTGCCGTATCGTCGGTTGTCTTTGCCGCAACCCAGTCGCCCGCCGTGCCATCCTTGCCATGCTCCTTCTTCCAGAACGGGGCGGAGGTCTTCAGATAGTCCATCACGAAATTCGCGCCGTCAAAGGCCGCCTGCCGGTGGCTGGAAGCGGCGATGACGAGAACGATATTCCCGCCGGCAGCGATTTTGCCGTAGCGGTGGATGGCGGTGAGGCCGAGAAGGTTGAAGCGCTCTATCGCGAGTTTGGCGATGCGGCCGATTTCCGCTTCCGCCATGCCGGGGTAATGTTCGAGTTCCAGTGCCGCAAGCGTTCCACCATCGTCCCGGCAGAGCCCGGTGAAGGCGACCACCGCGCCGATGCCCTTGTCGCTTTGCGTCAGCCGTCGCGTTTCCTCAGTGGCGTCGAAATCCCCTGCCTGTACGCGGATCGTCGGCTGCACGGCTTTCTGCATCCGCTCATCCCCCGGTCATCGGCGGGAAGATACCGATCTCGCGTGCGCCGGCGATGCTCTCGTCATGCTCGACATGTTCCTGATTGACGGCGACACGGATCACATCCGGAAATTCGAAGGCCGCCTCGTAATTCTCGCCACGGGTCGTGAGCCATGCGATCAGCTCGCCGGCCGTGGTGACGGAGGAGGGGATGTCCAGCTCCTCTTCGTCCGTGCCGATCTTTTCGCGAACCCAGGCGAAATAAACGATCCGTGTCATCAGTCTTCGTCCACGATGTGCTTCAGGCCGGCCTTGAAGTAGTCATAGCCGGTATACATGGTGAGCGCCGCCGCGAGCCAGAGAAGTGTGATGCCCATCTCTGTCGTATAGGGCAGGACCTTGTCGCCCGCAGGACCGGCGAGAAGAAAGGCGATGGCGACCATCTGGATCGTCGTCTTCCACTTGGCGATGCGGGTGACGGGAACGCTGACCTTCAGCGCCGCCAGATATTCGCGCAGGCCGGAGACCAGAATTTCGCGGCAGAGAATGGTGATGGCCGCCCAGAGCGACCAGCCGGCAATGGTGCCGTCCGCGGCCATCAGGAGCAGGACGGAAGCGACCAGCAGCTTGTCGGCGATCGGGTCCAGCATCCGGCCGATATTGGAGGTCTGGTTCCAGATGCGGGCCAGATAACCATCGAGAAAATCGGTCAGCGACGCGATGATGAACAGCCACAGAGCCGTCCAGCGCGCGAAATCAGAGCTTTCCAGCTTGCCCTCGATGAAGAAGCACAAAACGATGACAGGAACCGCCAATATGCGGCCATAGGTCAGAAGATTGGGAATGCTGTATGCGCGCGAAGCCATGGGAAACCTGTCAGTCAAAGATCAGCTGTCTTGATGCCGCCCCTGACGCATAGGGTCAACATGTGATTATGTTTTTTTAGCAGTTCGCCACGACGGTGCGGTATCAATCGCCGCCGCTCTCGTGGAAGTGATTGTAGATTTGTCGTGCCACCGTCTCGGAAATACCGCTGACGGCCATCAGATCGTTGAGGCCGGCGCGGGACACGGCCTTGGCGGTGCCGAAATGCTGCAGCAGGGAGCGCTTGCGCCCCGGGCCGATCCCTGAGATTTCATCGAGCGGATTGCGCACCATTTCCTTCTTGCGCCGCGCCCGGTGAGAGCCGATGGCGAAACGGTGCGCCTCGTCACGCATGCGCTGGATGAAATAAAGCACGGGATCACGCGGCGGCAGCGAGAAATCGGCGCGACCGTCGGCGAAGAAACGTTCGCGCCCGGCCTCACGGTCCACGCCTTTGGCGACACCGATCGCCGTCACGCAATCGCGAATGCCGAGTTCGTCGAGAATGGCCCGCACGGCCGTCATCTGCCCCTGACCGCCATCGATCAGGATCACGTCCGGCCAGGTGGGGAAGGGCATGTCGGCCGCTTCTTCGGCTGTTGGCGTCCGTTCGCGATCCGGTTTTCCTTCTTCCTTCAGGAGACGTGAAAAGCGCCGGGTCATCACCTCGCGCATCATGCCGAAGTCATCGCCGGGGGTGATGTCGGTCGATTTGATGTTGAACTTGCGGTACTGATTCTTCACGAAGCCTTCCGGCCCCGCCACCACCATGCCGCCAACGGCATTGGTGCCCATGATATGGGAGTTGTCGTAAATCTCGATGCGTCGCGGCACGTAGGGCAGGCTGAAGGTTTCCGCAAAACCTTTCAGCAGCCGCGCCTGAGACGAGGTTTCCGCCAGCTTGCGGCCATGCGCCTCGCGGGCATTGGCCAGGACATGGTCGGTAATGTCCTTCTTTTCGCCGCGCTGCGGCACGCTGATGGTCACCTTGTGTCCCGCTTTTTCACCAAGCGCCGCAGCCAGCAGTTCCTGTTCCTCGATGGTTTCGGATAGCAGAATCTGTTTCGGCACCGGCTTGTCGTCGTAAAACTGCGCGAGGAATGCGTTGAGGATTTCCGAGCCGGGCAGGGAAGGGTCGGCCTTCGGGAAATAGGCGCGGTTGCCCCAGTTCTGGCCGGTGCGGAAAAAGAACACCTGAATACAGGAAATGCCGCCTTCATGATGAATGGCGAAGACATCCGCCTCCTCGATACCGGCGGGATTGATGCCCTGATGGCTCTGGACATGCGAAAGTGCGGCCAGCCGGTCGCGATAGACGGCGGCGCGTTCGAAATCGAGATCCTCCGCCGCCTCGTTCATCTGCCGCGCAATCGCGGTCTTGACGCTCTGGCTTTTGCCGGACAGGAAATCCTTGGCTTCCTTGACGAGTTCCGCATACCCCTGATCACTGATCTCATGCGTACAGGGGCCGGAACAGCGCTTGATCTGGTACAGAAGACAGGGGCGGGTGCGGGTCTCGAAAACGCTATCGGTACAGGTGCGGATCAAAAACGCCCGCTGCAGCGAATTGATCGTGCGGCCCACGGCGCCGGCCGACGCAAAGGGGCCGAAATAATCGCCCTTGCGTGCCCGGGCACCACGGTGCTTGAAGATCGCCGGCGCACGATTGTCGGCGGTGATGAGAATATAGGGAAACGATTTGTCGTCGCGCAAAAGCACGTTAAAGCGCGGCCGCAAGCGCTTGATGAGGTTAGCTTCCAGGAGAAGCGCCTCGGTCTCCGTGCGGGTGGTGACGAATTCCATATGGGTGGTCAGCCGCACCATCTGGGCGATGCGGTTGGAGTGCACGCGGCCCTGAGCATAATTGCCCACACGCTTCTTCAGCGACCGCGCCTTGCCGACGTAAAGCACGTCGCCCGCCTCGTTGAACATGCGGTAGACGCCCGGCGCATTCGGCAGGTGTTTGACGAATTCGCCGATGAGGTCCATGCCCTTCAGGCCGGATTCGTTCTTCCAGCCCGCATTCCAGTCCATGCCGGCGACATCGCGCGAAACCTCGCCCGCATCCGTCGCGGAAAGGCTGGCATCGTCGTCTTCGTCATCGGTTTCATCGAAGAGAATACCGCCATCAGGCAGCTTCTTTCCGTTCATTCAGGTATCTCCGCCACGTCAGGGGTTTCCCAGCCAAGATGCTGGCCGCCATCGAGCGCGATCATTTGTCCGGTGACCGACGGCGTGTCATAAAAAAAGCGAATCGTCCGCCCGAACTCGTCGGGTTCAGGACCACGCTTTAATATAAGGCCGTCGATCTGCGCCTGAAAGTCCTCGGGCGCCTGTCTTTCGCTTTTGAAGGAGGGGCCCGGCCCGATGGCGTTGACCCTGACACGCGGCGCAAAGCTCTGCGCCATCGTTCGCGTGGCGGTCCAGAGGGCGGATTTCGAAAGCGTATAGGAATAGAAGCGTGGTGTGAGCGCCAGCACGCGCTGATCGATGATGTTGACGATCAGGCCGGATTTATCCCGCGGCAATTGTTCGACGAAGGCGGCGGCGATGAGGGACGGCGCCCGCACATGCACGGAAAAATGCGTATCGAAGATTGCCGGATCGGGTTTGTCCGCCGTGTCATCCAGAAAAACCGACGCGTTGTTGACGACCACGCCGATGGGGCCGAGAGCGGAAGCGGCCTTGTCGACAAGCGCCATTGTTGGCGCGGATTGTGTCAGATCCGCCTGAACGGCAACGGCCTTGCCACCTTTTTGCCTTATTTCGTTAGCGAATTCCTCGGCCTGCGCCATCGATTCATTGGCATGAACGGCGATTGCGAAGCCGTGAGCGGCCAGATCGGTCGCGATTGCCCGCCCGAGCCGGCGGGCGGCTCCCGTTATCAAGACTGTCTTTTGTATATTTTCTTTCACGGCGGACCTGCATTTGCTCATACACGCCCTATGTGCTGGATATAAATGCAAATCGCAAGCTGTCCGTCGGCCTTAAAAGAATTGGGCGATTTTTTATTCGAAAAGAAATTTTGATTTAATTTAAATATAACTAAGTTTAAAGTTGATCTATTGCTGGTTAGGATCCCGTTAGGGTTAATAAAACCCTTGTGGCAATTAGGCAACGTCTAATTCTAGTCACGCCTCTGCCCCAAACAATTCACATTTTGGCTCTTTGATCTCCGCATTCTCCCATCAAATTCAGTTTCCAGAGGGGCGATTAACCCGACGAGTTTACACCGCGTCTGAAAACGATGTTTTGAGTACAGAGCGGTCCTGAAAGGAGAATAGCATGCGTATTTTCGTAGCAACCCTTATGGCTTCGACCATTGCAGCCGCCGGCTTTTCGGCTGCTCACGCCGCTGATGCCGTAAATGAAGTGCCGCAGGCACCGGTGTCCTACGACCAGCCCGCACCGGTCAAGGATTGGTCCGGCGCCTACCTCGGTGGTACCGTCAACTATGACTGGGGCCGTTTCAGCTCCAGCAATGACGGTCGTGACGCCAAGGGCTTCGGTGGCGGCCTCTACGGTGGTTACAACATGCAGAGCGGCCAGATCGTTTACGGTGCTGAAGCAGACGTGAACCTGGGCGACGAGAAGGGCTCCGCCGGTACGGTTGCCGGCAATGCCATCGAAGGCAAGCAGGGTGTTAACGGCTCGCTGCGTGGCCGCGTCGGTTACGACATGAACCCGTTCCTGCTCTACGGCACGGCCGGTCTTGCTGTCTCCGACAACAAGGTTCGTGACGCGACCTCCAAGGACAGCGCCACCGCCCTCGGTTACACCGTTGGTGCCGGTGTTGAAGCCATGGTGACCGACAACATCACCGCCCGTCTGGAATATCGCTACAGCGACTACCAGAAGAAGGACTACGGTCTCGACTCCGGCGCATTCTCGCGCGGTTTCGACGACCATTCCGTCAAGGCCGGTATCGGCGTCAAGTTCTGATCCTTTCCGGATCGGTTAAGGAAAAGCCGGGGTTTGCGCCCCGGCTTTTTTTGTTTTTCCGTCTGGGTCGGTCGCCCGGCGCGGAGGCCGGGCACGCTTCTGCCCCGGTATCAGGCAGCCGCCTTCATTTCCTCATAGGCGTCGAAGCGCTTGCCGAAAGTCTCCGGCCATTGCGAAAGAGCCTCGCGCCCTTCGGCCCATTCACCCGCGAAACGCAGGTCGAGATAACCGATCATCGCTGCCAGGGCGAAATGGCCGCCATGCAGCTTCTTGCCGGTCTTCGGCAGGTTCGCGTTCAGATGATCGAGACCCCGGACCACTTTTTTCCACTGCTTGTCGATCCACGGCTGGTGGATCTTGTCTTCCGGGCGAAAGCGGCGCTCGTAAACGATGGCCAGCAGGCAATCCATGATGCCGTCGCAGAGCGCTTCCAGAATTTCCGCTTCCGTGCGCTTGCCGTCCTTTTTCGGGTAGAGCTTGCCGCCCGAAAGACGGTGGAGATAATGCATGATCGCCACGCTGTCATAGACGGAGCCGCCGTCATCCAGAAGCAGGACAGGGATTTTGCCGAGCGGATTGTTGTCCATCAGCGTCGCGGGTTCGGCGCTGGCGTCGACGCGCACGGAGGTGATGTCGATTCCCAGATGGCGGGCGGCCATGCGCACCTTGGCGGAATAGGGGGAGGCGGGCGAATAGAGCAGTTCCATGATCGGGTCCTGTGGGTTTGATATCTGGTGATTAGCGTATCGGGATGATTTCGGCGGAGCCGGCGCGGCATCCCCTGCGGTCAAGTTCGGGGCAGTCGCGGAATGTCAGGTCCCTGTTGAGGCAGATGCGTACTTCCTCCAGGCGCTTGCCGTCGCAGCTGATTGAAATGCCGCGTTTCGACAGGCCCGGATTGGCGTCGGTGAAGGCGGTTTCTATCGCATCGGCGGAAAGGGTGGTGGCCCGGGCGCCCGAAGCGATCGTCTCAGGCAGTTTCACGGCCTCGAAGGCAGCCCGCGTCGCCGAGAAATAATCCTTCTGCGACAGGCCGGAACAGGAGCCGTGCTTGCGCCACTGATGGCCGATGAGGCCCATGGACGGCATGATGTCGAACATTGTTCGTCCGATCGCATCCGGAACACGGTCGGGTTCTCGGCTCTGGCAGAATTCGGGATAGCCGTTTTCGTTCTGCGGCCACAGCCCGTGCACCACAAAACCGTAGCGCCTGTCGCTGCCGCATTGCTGGCGGTTGCCGGAACCTTCGGAACTGGCGCAGAAGGCCGGCGACCAGGACAGGGACAGAACATAAAAATCGAATCCCGTTCCCTTGAACGCAGGATTATTGCCCGCATCGCGCCGGGACATTTCCGGCCCGGGACGTCCTGCGGGTTGCGACGGGGCCTGCGTCTGCCGGTTGTTCACGGAAGCGTTCGGCGTCGGATTTTCCTGCGCAAACCACAGCGCTGCAAGCGACAGAAGACCCAAGGCGATGAAACCCGCATAACGCTTCATTCCGTGCTCGTTCCCCGGAAAGTGGACGACCTCATATCGCCGTCGGCGACAAATCGGTCTTACATAAATTTGTGAACGAGGCAAACGGGCAAAAAGGTTGAAAGCTTCGCCGCATAACGAATAGAGTCGAACGAATCTTCCGCGAAAGACGGAAGCCGGGCAGGGGTGAATCTGGAGGAAATAGGCGGCATGACCGCATGAAATTCAAAAAATACATCTGGCCTGTCGTTGGTTTCGCGACGATCGGTTTTTCCGCTTGGCTGCTTTTCCACGAACTGCGTGGCCTGTCGCTCGATGACCTCTGGGACAGTCTGAAGGCAATCCGCGTGCGTGACTGGCTGTGTTCCGGTCTTGCCACTCTGCTGGCCTATGCCGCGCTTGCCGGTTACGACCGCATCGCGCTGCAGCATCTCGGCCGCAAGGTGAACTGGTTCTTCATCACGCTCACCTCTTTCACCACCTATGCGCTGTCCCACAATGTCGGGGCGTCCGTATTCTCGGGCGCCGTGGTGCGATACCGGGCCTATACATCCAAGGGGCTGAGCGTGGCGGAAGTGGGCGTCCTCGTCGGCCTCTGCTCCTTTACCTTCCTCATCGGGACCATCATGCTGATCGGTCTGGTGCTGCTGTACGAGCCCGACATCACCGAACGGTTTACCGGAATCCTGCCGGTCGAAGCCTCCACGACCACGGGCGTTCTGCTGCTTCTTTTCGTCGGCCTGTATGTTCTCGGCAGCCTGCTCAGGCTGAAGCCTCTGAAAATCGGTTCCTTCGTGCTGCCTTACCCCGCACCGAAGCTGGTGGCGCAACAGCTCGTCATCGGTCCGATCGAATTGATCGGCGCAGCGGGCATAATCTATTTTGCGCTGCCGGAAGCCGGAAATCCTGGCTACATGGTCATTCTCGGCATTTTTCTGGTGTCTTTTTCGGCGGCCCTCATCTCGCACGCGCCGGGCGGGCTCGGCGTGCTGGAGCTGGTTTTCGTCACCGGCCTGCCGGACATGAACCCCGCGGATGTGATTGCAGCGCTGCTGGTCTTCCGGCTGTTCTACCTCATCATTCCCTTTATCATGGCCCTGTTCGTGATCCTGTTCTTCGAACGGTCACAGCTTGCGGCGGCACAGAGGCGGGAAGGGTTGAGGTAGCCCTCAATCCTCTTCATGCTTTTCCTCGCCGCGCAGCCAGAAGGCGCGGTGGGAAGCATATCTGTCCTGCGCCATCACCGTCTTCAGGAAGGGCAGGAGCGTGTGCAGCTCGTCCTTCAGCGTGTAGGGCGGGTTGACGATGATGAGGCCGGAGCCGCTCAGGCCATCCAGCCGGTCGCTTTTGACGGAAAGCTCGGCGCACAGCATCTTCGGAATGTCGAAGGATTGCAGCCGCTCATGGAAATCCTTGATCGGGGCGCCCTTTTTCAGCGGATACCACAGGCAATAGGTGCCGGTGGAAAAACGCCGATAGGCCTTGTTCAGCCCGTCCGCCAGCCGCTGATATTCGTTTTCAAGCTCGAATGGCGGATCAACAAGGATGAGGCCACGCTTTTCCTTCGGCGGCAGATGCGCGCCGAGCGACAGCCAGCCGTCCAGTTCGGTGACGCGCACCTGATAATCCCCCTCGAACAGGCGCGACAGCGCGCGGCTGTCATCCGGATGCAGCTCCATGGCCGAAAGCCGGTCCTGCGGGCGGAACAGCATACGCGCCAGTTTCGGCGAGCCGGGATAGAATTGAATGCCGCCCTCCGGATTGAGTTCCTTCACGGCGGCAAGATAGGGTTCGAGCAGTTCGGCGATGGGGGCGGGCAGGTCGGCCTCCACCAGCTTGCCGATGCCGGTCTGCCACTCGCCGGTCTTCTGCGCCTCTTCCGAGGTCAGGTCGTAAAGCCCGATGCCGGCATGGGTGTCCAGCACCCGAAATGCCTTGTCCTTGTTCTGCAGGTAGCGCACGAGGCGGGCGAGAACCGCGTGTTTGAGAACATCCGCGAAATTGCCGGCGTGATAGATGTGGCGGTAGTTCATGGATGTGTCTCGCTTGCCGTTTATCCGGATGAATGGTCAGGATGAATATTCTTGATGGACGTCACTTCGGCCTTTTGGCCGCAACATTGATGCAATATACAAAAGCCATGAACGTTGCGACCCCGATCTCCGCTGAAAAAACCGCCACCAAGGCCGAACTCCGTATCGGTCATACGGTCTGCCCGCATGACTGTCCGAGCGCCTGCGCGCTGGAGGTCGATATCAATGCGGAAGGCCGTATCGGCCGCGTGCGCGGTGCCAATAGCAATACATACACCGCCGGCGTGATCTGCGCCAAGGTAGCGCGGTATTCCGAACGCATCTATCATCCCGGCCGTTTGCTGACCCCGAAACGCCGCAGGGGCGCCAAAGGCGCGGGCGACTGGCAGGAGATTTCCTGGGAAGCGGCGCTGGATGAGGTGGCCGATGCTTTCGTCAAGGCGGAAGCCCGCCATGGCGCCGAGGCCGTCTGGCCCTATTTCTACGCTGGAACCATGGGGCAGGTGCAGCGCGATTCCATCGAGCGGCTACGCCATGCCAAGAAATATTCCGGCTTCTTCGGCTCGATCTGCACCAACATGGCCTGGACGGGCTACGTGATGGGCACCGGTGCGCTGCGTGGCCCCGATCCGCGCGAGATCGGCAAGGCCGATGTCGTCGTTATCTGGGGCACCAATGCGGTCGCCACGCAGGTCAACGTCATGACCCATGCGGTCAAGGCCCGCAAGGAACGCGGCGCAAAGATCGTCGTCGTCGATATCTACGACAATCCGACCATGAAACAGGCGGACATGCGCATCGTCCTTCGCCCCGGCACGGATGCCGCGCTCGCCTGCGCCATCATGCACATCGCCTTCCGCGATGGTTATGCCGACCGTGATTACATGGCGCGCTTCGCCGACGATCCGGCAGGGCTGGAAGCACATCTGAAAACGAAGACGCCGCAATGGGCCTCCGGGATAACAGGTCTTTCCGTTGACGAGATCGAGGCTTTCGCGCGGCTGGTCGGCACCACGAAAAAGACCTTCTTCCGGCTGGGTTACGGTTTTGCCCGCCAGCGCAACGGCGCAGCCTCCATGCACGCGGCCCTGTCCATCGCCACCGTTCTCGGCTCCTGGCAATATGAGGGTGGTGGCGCCTTTCACAACAACGGCGACATTTTCCGGCTCAACAAGGCGGAGCTGATGGGCACTGCCTATGCCGATCCTGACGTGCGCCAGCTCGATCAGTCGCAGATCGGCCGCGTGCTGACGGGTGACGCGGAAGCGCTGCGCCACGGCGGGCCGGTGACGGCGCTGCTCATCCAGAACACCAATCCCGTCAATGTTGCGCCCGAACAAAGGCTGGTAAAGCAGGGCTTCCTGCGAGACGATCTTTTCGTCGCCGTGCATGAGCAGTTCATGACGGAGACGGCCGACGTTGCCAATATCGTGCTGCCGGCCACCATGTTCCTCGAACATGACGATATCTACCGTGCTGGCGGCCAGAACCATATTCTGCTCGGGCCCAAACTGGTGGAGCCGCCGGAAACGGTGCGTACCAACCTCTTCGTCATCGAGGAACTGGCGAAACGCCTCGGCATCGACCACATGCCGGGCTTCGGCCTTTCGGCCCGCGACCATGTCGACCGTCTGCTGAAAGTCAGCGGCTGGGGCGATTTCGATACGCTGGCCGAAGAGAAATGGATCGATGCGCAGCCGTCTTTCGAAGTGGCGCATTATCTCGAAGGCTTCGGTTACGCCGATGGCAAATTCCGTTTCAGCCCGGATTGGGCGAGCGGACCGTCTCCGAACAAACCGCCGAAGAACATCGGTGTCATGGGACCGGTATCCGAATTTCCCAAATTCCCTGACCAGGTCGATGTCATCGAGGCTGCTGATGAGGAGCACCCGTTCCGGCTGGCGACATCGCCGGCGCGCAATTTCCTGAACTCCACCTTCGCGGAAACCAAAACCTCCGTGCAGAAGGAAGGGCGCCCGGAATTGATGATCTGTCCCGTGGATGCCGCCGGTCACGGTGTCGTCGATGGGGATATCGTCCGTATCGGCAACGGACGCGGCGAAGTGCGTCTCCACGCGAAGATCGTGGAGGGCGCAAGGCCGGGCGTATTGATCGCCGAAGGGCTGTGGCCCAACAAGGCGCATCTGGACGGTGAGGGCATCAATGTTCTTACCGGCGCCGATGCCGTTGCCCCCTATGGCGGCGCGGCTTTCCATGACAACAAGGTGTGGCTGCGAAGAGACTGACAGGACATGGAATGAGCAGGTTCGATAATGTGAAGATCGAGATTCTCAAGGACGAGACGCTCTCGAAGAACTGGTATCATCTCCGCAACATCACCTATAATTACACCAATTCGAAGGGTGAGACGAAGGTCATCAGGCGCGAAGCCTATGATCGCGGCAATGGCGCCGCCATCCTGCTTTATGATCCGCGCCGCGACACTGTTGTCCTTGTGCGGCAGTTCCGCATGCCGACCTATGTGAACGGCTATCACGGCTGGCTTCTGGAAGCGCCTGCCGGCCTTCTGGATGGTGACGACCCGGCCGAGGCCATTCGCCGTGAAGTGATGGAGGAAACCGGATATGTCGTGAGAGACGTCCGGTTTCTGTTCAAGTCCTTCATGTCGCCCGGCTCCGTGACCGAAATTCTCCACTTTTTTGCTGCCGTCATCGATTCATCGGATAGGCTGGAGGAGGGTGGCGGTGCCGCCCATGAGGACGAGGATATTGAGGTTCTGGAGTTTTCACTGGCGGATGCCATGAAGATGATAGAAACCGGCGATATCTGCGATGGAAAGACGATCATGCTGCTGCAATGGGCGGCCCTGAACAAATCGTCCCTCACCCTGTGACGGGATTGCCTGCGGAGTGATTATGGACCGTTCACTGAAAATGGCTTCCACCGGCGACGCGGACAGGATCCGGCTGGTGGAAAAAGAGACGGTCTGGAGGGGCTTCGTGCATATGCAGAAGCTCGTTTTCGACCAGCGTATGCCGGATGGCAGGACGATCCGCATCGTGCGCGAAGTGCACGATCACGGCAGCGCCGCCGCAATCCTGCTTTATGATAAAAAGCGCGACAGCGTGGTGATGGTGCGCCAGTTCCGCCCCGCGGCCTTCGTGAACGGAGACCAAAGCTTCATGATCGAGGTGCCGGCGGGGCTTCTCGATGATGACAATGCCGCCGATGCCATCCGCCGCGAGGCGATGGAAGAATCCGGCTACGCGGTCGAGAAGGTCGACTATCTCTTCGACATGTATGCCAGCCCCGGAACCTTGACGGAGAAGGTCAGCCTCTTCGTTGCGCACATCGATCTCGATGTGCAGGCCGGCAGCGGCGGCGGGCTGGAAAGCGAGGGCGAGGATATCGAGGTTCTGACTTACGGCCTCGACGAAGCCTTCGCGATGATCGCGTCCGGTGAGATTACCGACTCCAAGACGATCATTCTTTTGCAATGGGCGATGCTGAACCGCACCCGGCTTTAAGGGCAGGGGGTAATCTCCGCAATCAGAAGCGCCCTTTGACGCCCAGCCCCACGAAAATAGACTGCAAGTCACCGCCGCCGGCGTTCTTTTCCGATGACAGGCCTCCCGCACCCGCGCCGCTGTAGTGCGTGTCGCCGCGCCCCAGGCTGGTATATTCATAGGCGCCGTCGAGATAGATCGAGGCATTCTCGGTCAGGTCATAGGCAACACCCGCCTTTACCCCGAACATGCCGGCTACGTCGAATTTGTCGGTAAAGCGCATGTCGCGCATCCAGTGATCGTCCGTCGCTTTGGCAAATACCATCGCGCCGCCTTCAAGGCCGGCATTGAGCGACCAGTTGCCGAACCTCTGGCCGCCCGTCAGGTTGCCGTAGAAGACCGGAATTTGCTGGCGGTAGGTAATGCCTTTCTCACCGTCCTCGAACCGGATGTTCAGATCCCTTCGCGAGAAAAGACTATAGACGGCGCTGCCGCCATAGGCCGACCATTGCACATCCGTGTAGCGAAAGCCGACGCCGGCGCTGAGATATTGCTGGGGATCATCCAGCAACATGCGATTGAGTTCCAGGCTTCCCGCGAAATAGTGATCAAGCCGCGTATCGTCATGCTGGGAGCGATGGCTCCAGTTCTCTTTGGATGAGTCTCTGGAAAACGGCCACACCCAATCGTAATCGGTCATGTAGCCATCGCCCTCAAAACCGACGCGGCCTTCTGCCTTCACCCGCCAGCCGGGCGCAAGTTCAAGCCCCAGCGAGCCGCGCAGCGCCATGGCGTTTTTGGTTTCCCATTCGAGTTCGCTGATCTTGCTGCCGCCGATATGAACGGTTTCCGTCGCCCGAAGATTGAGAACGCCCGCATCCAGCGAAGCGGTAATACCACCCTGTTCGGCGGCGAGCGGACCTGTGCTCATCAGCACGACCGCAAAAAGCGGCAGGGAAAATCTCGAAAATAGCATAATCGCTCCTGAATGACCGGAGGGCCTGAAATACGGGGCCGTTGCGGGCATTAGAGATGATTATGGTAAATGATCGGTTTATTTTATAAAAATACCATCTTAAGTGCGGATGTACTTTAGTGATTTCTTTATCAGAAGGCGGAAATCAGGGTGGAATACTCTGCTTTACTGTCGTGGCCTGTGAAGACGGCCTTGCTGCCTTCCATCCGCACCTTGCCCTCTGCGAGCCGTTTCAGGGTGAGCGGATAAAGCTGGTGCTCGACGGTCAGGATGCGGGCCGCGAGTGTCTCGGCCGTGTCGTCCGGAACAACCGGTACGGCGCCCTGGGCGATTGTCGGGCCTTCATCCATGCCTTCGGTGACGAAATGCACGGTGCAGCCGGAAATCTTCATGCCGCTGTCAATGGCGCGTTGATGGGTGTGTAGCCCGGGGAAAAGCGGCAGCAGGGAAGGGTGGATATTGATGATGCGGCCTTCATAGGGAGCGATGAAATCCCCCGATATCAACCGCATGTAACCGGCAAGGCAGATGATATCCGGCGCGATTTCGCCAAGTGCGGCCAGAATGGCGCCCTCATGCTCGGCCTTGCTGGCATAGGTCTTGCGCTCGAAGACGAGCGTCGGAATGCCGAGTTCACGGGCTTTTTCCAGCCCGCCCGCAGAAGCCTTGTCCGAGATCACACAGGCGATTTCAGCCGGAAAATCCGCTGCCTGACAGGCCTTGGCCAGCGACACCATGTTGGAGCCGCCGCCGGAGATGAAAACGACGACACGCTTGCGGCCGGACGACAGGGCGGCGCGCATCATAGGCCAAGCGCGCCCTTGTAGATCGTGCCATGCGCGCCTTCTTTGCGGGCGACCATGCGGCCGAGCGGGAAAACCGTTTCGCCTTCCGCCGTCAGCGCATCGGTGACCTTGCCGGCATTTTCAGCCGAAACGACCACGATCATGCCGACGCCGCAGTTGAAGGTGCGCAGCATTTCCTTCGCTTCAACGCCGCCGGTTTTCGCCAGCCATGAGAAGACGGCGGGAACCTTGATCGCATCGAGATCGATTTCGGCAGCGAGATGCTTTGGCAGAACGCGCGGAATATTCTCCGGGAAACCGCCACCGGTAATATGCGCCAGCGCCTTCAGCGCGCCGGTTTCGCGGATCGCCTTCAAAAGCGGCTTCACATAGATGCGGGTCGGTGTCAGCAGCGCTTCGCCAAGTTTCTTGCCCTCGGCGAAGGGGGCAGGCGCGTCCCAGTCGAGGCCGGAGACCGATACGATCTTGCGCACCAGCGAAAAGCCATTGGAGTGAACGCCGGAGGAGGAGAGGCCGAGAATGACGTCGCCTTCGGCAATGTCGCCGGCCGGTAGAAGCTGGCCGCGTTCGGCCGCACCCACGGCAAAGCCCGCGAGATCGTAGTCACCATCGGAATACATGCCGGGCATTTCGGCGGTTTCGCCGCCGATCAGCGCACAGCCGGATTCGCGGCAGCCGGCGGCGATGCCGGAAACGATTGCCGCACCCTGGTCGGGGTCGAGCTTTCCGGTTGCGAAATAATCGAGGAAGAACAGCGGCTCCGCGCCCTGAACGACAAGGTCGTTGACGCACATGGCGACGAGGTCGATGCCGACGGTATCGTGATAGTTGGCGTCGATGGCGATCTTCAGCTTGGTGCCGACGCCGTCATTGGCGGCCACCAGAACCGGATCGGTGAAGCCTGCGGCCTTCAGGTCGAACAGGCCGCCGAAGCCGCCGATTTCGCCATCCGCACCGGGGCGCCGTGTCGAGCGCACCGCCGGTTTGATCTTCTCGACCATCAGATTGCCGGCGTCGATATCCACACCTGCGTCACTATAGGTAAGACCGTTCTTGCCCGACTGGCTCATGGCTCTCGTCTCCGCTGGTTCCGTTCGCGTCGCCATTCGCACGGGACGGGGCCTGATGCAAGGGTTTGAGTGGCAAAAGCTCCGGTTTTTAACGGCTTTGGCGGGGCTTGCCGGATTGGGCGGTCACGATGGCCGCGGCGCGGCGCGACAGACCAGATTGAGCAGGCCGTCATTGGAGGTATCGGAATTTTCCGCGATCGGCCGACCGTTTTCACCGTAGCGCCCGACAATCTCGAAGCCCGCCGCCTCCAGCTGGCGGGTCTGGGCGGCAAGGTCGATGAAATAGAACAGGCCGCTCCAGCGGTGCGCCTGATCGGCCAGAATTGCATATTCCGGTGTCCGCCGTGTCGAAGGCTGCAGGCGCAGATAGTTGATCCAGCTTTGCGGATGCAGCGAATTCACCACCTCGCGCGGGTGCCAGGAACGCCGATGCAGCGGCATGCCGCCGGCCCGCCTCCATTGCCGGTTATGAAACGAAAAGATGAAGTAACCGCCCGGTGACAGGATGTTTCGGACGGCTTGGATGATGGCAAGCCGGTCCTCATGGCCGAAGGCGCTCAAGATCGCGAGCGCGCCGAGCACGCAATCGAAACGCTCCGTGCCGAACTGGCCGATTGCCCGCACATCCATATCGAGAAAGGTGGCGGCGGGAAAATTGCGCCGCGCGAGCGCCAGCATGGGTTGGGAACGGTCGATACCGATATATTCACCCACCAGCGGCAGAAGCGGCTTTGTCGTCCGGCCGGTGCCGACGCCGAGGTCAAGCAGCCGCTTGTCCGCATAGGCATGGCGAAACTGGTCGAGAATGATGCGTTCGGCCGGGTAAAGCTGCTGGTTGTCGTACCATTCGGCAACTTCGGGGTTGTCGAAAAGACCGGCATTGTATTCAGCGATGCCATTTTCACTGGTGCCTTGCATCGTGCCTCCGGCCATCGGGCATGACGGAGCGTAGCGGGCTCGCCCGATAATATTTGATATTTGTCCAAGACTATCCGCCGGTCAACCTGCCGTTGCGGCGGAAGGTCCCGGAAAGGCGGTTTTTTGCGCGCGGGAGGCTTTCGCGCCAAAAAACGCCGGTGGCCTGCGGGGCGCAGCCGCCTGTGCGCTGCAAGGCCGGTCTTGACCATATGCATATGGGCGTCCTATCTCCATCATGGGCGGTGACGGCACGGCGACAAGAGGATGAATGAATGCAACCCCATGTGAGCGGTACGAACCTGCGCCGGCAGGTGTTTTTCTGGATCGGCGTGCTCGCCGTCTTTGTCCTTTTCCTGATGGTCTTCAGTTCCATTCTCCTGCCCTTCGTGGCGGGCATGGCGCTTGCCTATTTTCTCGATCCGGTTGCCGACTGGCTGGAGCGGCGAGGCCTGAGCCGGTTGATGGCCACCGTCGTCATCCTCGTCTCCTTCGTGCTGATTTTCGCCCTGTCGCTCATCATCATCATTCCTTTGATCGCCGCCCAGGCCTCGGAATTCATCACGCGCATCCCGCAATATATCTCGTCGCTGCAGCAGCTGATCGCCGGTGCCGATACCAACCTCCTGCCGGACTGGGTCAGCAACCAGATCGATGCGGTGAAAGAGAACTTCTCCAAGCTCCTGACTGAAGGTGCCGGCTTCATCGGCACCCTGCTGACGCAGATATGGAACTCCGGCAAATCGCTGGTTGATGTCGTGTCGCTTCTGGTGGTCACGCCCGTTGTGGCCTTTTACCTGCTGCTCGACTGGGACCGCATGATCGACAAGGTCGACAGCTGGATACCGCGCGATTACGTGCATACCGTTCGCCAGATCGCCCGCGACATGGACAAGACCATCGCCGGCTTCGTGCGCGGGCAGGGGTCGCTCTGCATCATTCTCGGTGTTTATTACGCCGTCGGCCTGTCGCTGGTGGGTTTGAATTTCGGCCTGCTGATCGGCCTTTTCTCCGGCCTCATCAGCTTCATTCCCTATATCGGTTCCATGGTCGGCCTCATCCTTGCCGTCGGCGTCGCCATCGTGCAGTTCTGGCCGGACTATATCTATGTGTTTCTGACGCTCGTCGTGTTCTTTTCCGGCCAGTTCATCGAAGGCAACATCCTGCAGCCGAAGCTTGTCGGCAAAAGCGTCGGCCTGCATCCGGTGTGGCTGATGTTCGCCCTGTTCGCCTTTGGCGCGCTGTTCGGTTTCGTCGGCCTGCTGGTCGCGGTGCCGGCGGCGGCCGCTGTCGGTGTGCTTGTCCGCTTCGCCCTGTCGCGGTATCTTGAAAGCGATCTTTACCACGGGCATGCCGCCAACCTTCCCTGGGACACCAATTCTGCCCTGGAAGAAGGGGAAACGTCCTCCGGCAAGGTTGACTCGCAGAGCTGACGATGACTGACCAAATCAAAACCGACAACGCCCGGTCGAAGGCCGAGCAGCTGCCGCTCGCATTCTCGCACCAGCCCGCCTCCGGCAGGGACGATCTTCTCGTGTCCGCATCGCTTGAGGCCGCCGTCAGCCTCGTCGATGAATGGCCGAACTGGCGCGCGCCGGTCGTCGTGCTGGCCGGGCCGCCGGGCTCGGGAAAGTCGCACCTTGCCAATATCTGGAAAAACATCGCCGGCGCCCGCGATATCCACCCGCAGGCCGGCGCGGACGCCGCACGCGTGGCCGAGAGCGGAGCCGTTCTTTTCGAGGATGCCGACCGCCGCGGTTTTGACGATACCGAACTGTTCCATGTCATCAACAGCGTGCGCCAGCACGGCACGACGCTTTTGATGACAAGCCGGCAATGGCCGGCCGCATGGCCGGTGACGCTGCCGGACCTGCGTTCGCGCCTGAAGGCCGTGACGGTGGTGGAGACCGGTGAGCCGGACGAGGGGCTGCTGGCGCAGGTGCTGGTAAAACTCTTCGCCGACCGGCAGCTTTACATGGATGACAAACTCATAGGTTACATCGTCAACAGAATGGAGCGTTCGCTCGATACGGCGCAGACGATCGTGGAGCGGATCGACAGGCTGGCGCTGGCGCGCGGAACGAGAATAACACGCCCGCTGGCGGCGGAGGTCCTCAATGCGATGGACAGCGCAGCGGCAGGCCCCGGGCTGGACGTCGATTGACTGTCACAGTTCCGTCGTCAAACTGTTATACGGGCAAGAAGGACGATCACGCGATGCAACAGGATCACGGATTGGAAATTGGTCAGGGGATGGAACAGGGCATGGACGCTATCGCGCAGGAAGACTTCAACAAGGTTCAGCCGGTGACCGAGGGCGAGAGCCTGTGGGACAGCCCTGCACGTTTCGTCAACCGCGAATTCTCCTGGCTCCAGTTCAATCGCCGCGTTCTCGAGGAAACGCTGAACACGGATCATCCGCTGCTGGAGCGGCTGCGCTTCCTGTCCATTTCTGCCGCCAACCTCGATGAATTCTTCATGGTCCGCGTCGCCGGCCTCGAAGGCCAGGTGCGCCAGAAGATCACCGTCAAGACGCCCGACGGCAAGACGCCGGCCGAGCAGCTGGAAGATATTCTGAAGGAAATCGACAACCTGCAGATGGAGCAGCAGGCCTCGCTTGCCGTTCTGCAGCAATATCTCGCCAAGGAAGAAATCTTCATCGTGCGCCCCGCCGCGCTGTCGGATGCGGACCGCACCTGGCTGGAAACGGAGTTCGAGGAACGTATGTTCCCGGTGCTGACGCCGCTCTCCATCGACCCGGCGCACCCGTTCCCCTTCATTCCCAATCTCGGCTTTTCCATGGGCCTGCAGCTCGACAGCGTCAACGGCCGCGAGCCGATGACGGCACTCCTGCGCCTGCCGCCGGCGCTCGACCGTTTCGTGCGCCTGCCGGATGACAAGAACGCCATCCGCTACATCACGCTTGAAGACGTGGTCGGCCTGTTCATTCACCGGCTCTATCCCGGTTACACCGTGCGCGGTTCCGGCACGTTCCGCATCATCCGCGACAGCGATATCGAGGTGGAGGAAGAGGCGGAAGATCTGGTCCGTTTCTTCGAAAGCGCGCTGAAGCGCCGCCGTCGCGGTTCCGTCATCCGCATCGAGACCGACAGCGAAATGCCGCAGTCGCTGCGCCAGTTCGTCGTGCATGAGCTTGGCGTGCCCGACAATCGTGTCGCCGTTCTGCCCGGTCTTCTGGCGCTCAACACCATCTCGGAAATCGTGCGTGCGCCGCGCGACGACCTGAAGTTCGAACCCTATAACGCCCGTTTCCCCGAGCGTGTGCGCGAACATGCCGGCGATTGCCTCGCCGCCATCCGCGAAAAGGACATGGTGGTTCACCACCCCTATGAGAGCTTCGACGTTGTCGTGCAGTTCCTGCTGCAGGCGGCGCGCGACCCCGATGTGCTCGCCATCAAGCAGACGCTCTACCGCACCTCCAATGACAGCCCGATCGTTCGCGCGCTGATCGATGCGGCCGAAGCCGGCAAGTCTGTCACCGCGCTGGTCGAACTGAAGGCACGCTTCGACGAAGAAGCGAATATCCGCTGGGCGCGCGACCTGGAGCGTGCCGGCGTGCAGGTTGTCTTCGGCTTCATCGAGCTCAAGACCCATGCCAAGATGTCGATGGTGGTGCGCCGTGAAGACGGCAAGCTCAGAACCTATTGCCACCTCGGCACCGGCAACTATCACCCGATCACGGCCAAGATTTACACCGACCTGTCCTTCTTCACCTGCAACCCGAAGATCGCCCATGACATGGCGAATATCTTCAACTTCATCACGGGTTACGGCGAGCCGGAAGAGGGCATGAAGCTGGCCGTTTCGCCCTATACGCTGCGCGCCCGCATCGTGAAGCACATCAATGAAGAGATCGAGCACGCCAAGCGCGGTGCGCCGGCGGCGATCTGGATGAAGATGAATTCGCTGGTCGATCCCGAGATCATCGACACGCTCTACCGCGCCAGCGCGGCGGGCGTGGAGATCGATCTCGTCGTGCGCGGCATCTGCTGCCTGCGCCCGCAGGTGCCCGGCCTCTCGGACAATATCCGCGTCAAATCGATCGTCGGGCGCTTCCTCGAACACAGCCGTATCTTCTGCTTCGGCAACGGTTTCGGCCTGCCGTCGGACAAGGCGCTGGTCTATATCGGCTCGGCCGACATGATGCCGCGCAACCTTGATCGGCGCGTGGAAACGCTGGTGCCGCTTACCAATCCCACCGTGCATGAGCAGGTTCTTTCACAGATTATGCTGGGCAATCTCATTGACAACCAGCAGAGCTACGAGATACTTGCGGACGGAACGTCGAGGCGCATCGAGGTGCGTAAAGGCGAAGAACCGTTCAACGCGCAGCACTATTTCATGACCAATCCCAGCCTTTCCGGACGTGGTGAAGCCCTGAAATCCAGTGCGCCCAAATTGATTGCCGGGTTGATTTCTTCCCGCAAGAAACAGGCTGAATGACTCGATCAGAAGCACAGGGGCGGCTGACCGGCCTTGCCCCCGTTTCCGTCATAGATATTGGTTCGAACTCCGTTCGTCTCGTCGTATATGAAGGTCTCTCCCGCGCGCCCGCCGTGCTGTTCAACGAAAAGGTCCTCTGCGGTCTCGGCAAAGGGCTGGCGCTTACGGGCAGGATGCATGAAGAAGGTGTCAGCCGGGCGCTGATGGCGCTGAGGCGCTTCCATGCGCTTTCCGAACAGGCGCAGGCGCAGGAACTCTACGTGCTGGCAACCGCCGCGGCGCGTGAAGCGGAAAACGGCCCGGATTTCATCCGCGAGGCCGAAGCCATTCTCGGTTGTGAAATCGAGGTATTGTCCGGCGAGAAGGAAGCGCTTTATTCCGCCTATGGGGTGATCAGCGGTTTCCACGATCCGGACGGCATCGCGGGCGATCTGGGCGGTGGTTCGCTCGAACTCATCGACATCAAGGGCAAGAGCTGCGGCGAGGGCATTACCCTGCCGCTCGGTGGCCTGAGGCTTTCCGAACAATCCGATGGCTCGCTGGAAAAAGCAGCCACCATTGCCAGGAAACACGTCAAATCCTTCGCAAAGCTGCTGACGGCGGGCGAGGGGCGCACCTTTTATGCGGTGGGCGGCACCTGGCGAAACATCGCCAAGCTGCACATGGAAATCACCGGTTATCCGCTGCATATGATGCAGGGATATGAATTGCCGCTGGAGGAAATGCTGAATTTTCTGGAAGAGGTCATTCTCTCCAGGGACAGCAAGGACCCGGCGTGGCAGGCGGTTTCCAAGAGCCGCCGCTCGCTTCTGCCTTTCGGCGCCATCGCCATGCGCGAGGTTCTGAAGGTGATGAAACCGGCGAAGATTGCCTTCTCCGCGCAGGGCGTGCGTGAAGGTTATCTCTATTCGCTGCTGACGGAAGCGGAACGGGATCTGGACCCGCTGCTGGTCACGGCCGATGAGCTTGCCATTCTGCGTGCCCGTTCGCCCGAACATGCGCGTGAACTGGCGGACTGGAGCGGCCGCACCTTTCCGGTCTTCGGCATCAACGAGACGGAAGAAGAGAGCCGTTACCGGCAGGCGGCCTGCCTGCTGGCCGATATCAGCTGGCGCGCCCATCCGGATTATCGCGGCCTGCAGGCGCTGAACATCATCGCCCATTCCTCCTTCGTCGCAATCACCCATCCGGGCCGAGCCTATATCGCGCTTGCCAATTATTATCGTTTTGAGGGACTGAACGACAACGGCACCACGGAGCCGCTTGCGGCCATGGCGGGAGAGCGCCTGCTCGAACTCGGCAAGTTGCTCGGCGGCCTGCTGCGTGTCGTTTACCTCTTCTCGGCCTCGATGCCGGGCGTCGTTGATCACCTGAAATTCCGCAAGTCCGATAATCCGGATCTCGATCTGGAATTTGTGGTGCCGCACGAATATTGCGATTTTGCCGGCGAGCGTCTGGATGGGCGTTTGCAGCAGCTGGCGAAGCTGACGGGCAAGCGGCTGGCATTCGTGTTCGAATAACGCAACGGCACGGTGTTATTTTGCGATGAAAAGGGTCGTGGGCGCAGGCTAGGACCAGCGCTCGCAAAAGGCTTCGATATCGTTTGACTGAAAATCGGCAAGACGCGCCATGATCGTCTCGAATGGCCAGTCCCACCAGGCGATGGAATCGAGCTTCTCCGCGATCGATCGTGAAAAGCGCTCGCGAATGATTTTCGCGGGAACACCGCCGACGATGGTGTAGGGCTGTACGTCCCTGCTGACGACGGCGCCCGCTGCGAGTACGGCGCCGTCGCCAATTTTTACGCCGGGCAAGACAATAACCCCGTGTCCGATCCAGACATCGTTCCCGATGACGGTGCGGTCCTGCTTTCGCTGGGCGAAAAAGGCATCGTCACGCACGGCATTCGCGGAATAATATTCAGGACAATAGCTGAAACGATGCATGGATGGCCGGTCCATCGGATGGTTCGGCGCACCGATCCTGACCTCCGCCGCGATGGCGCAGAACTTTCCGATGGTGGCGTCACCTGCCATGCAACGGGGCCCAAGATAGGAGTAATCGCCAAGCTCGACATTGTGCAGCGAGCTATCCGCCAGAATTTCGCAGCATCTACCGATGTTTGAATCTCTGATGCTGGCCGTCGCGTGGACAACGGTTTCTGCGATTTTCGGGCGATTGGGTTGTGCGGTCGAATCCATTTCTGCCTCCGGATTTGCGCCTGCGTAACCGGGGATGATGAAGGGCCTGTGACGGCTGGGACACCACAGGAGCCCGGTCGCGCCGGTTGCTCCATTTGAAGATGAATCGTGGGCGTCACGTCGTGCCGTGCAAAACCCTGCCTACAGGCAGAAACGTTGGCAGAAGGAAGGCCGTCAGTCGCTCGAGGCATCCGTCTGGTTTTTGCGCCAATAATGGTCGGATATGTTTTGAGCATTCCGGATGATGTGGGCGGCGATTTCGGGGTCTCCGCCCTCGAATGTTTCCCGGTCGGCTCCGCATAATAGCAGGAAGAGCTGCTGATGCGCCGTGGCGACAAGATATTCATAGGCTGGCGGCTCGATCTCTGAACCAATGGCCTGGAGTTCTTCCGCGGCCTTCCTGCTGGCCTGCTCAAGCGCCGCGTAAATTGCAGCCATCATTGCTTCTTGTGTCTGTTCAAATATGTCCTGCGCTTGCCGTTCGGCCGGTGTCAGGATGGGGCAGCTTTCATTCACGGGGCAATTCTCCTCTTGGTGCGCCTCGTTTCGCTGACCGATCATATGTCATGGATTGTGTCCGCATTGCGGGAAAAGCCGGGATCAATACATTTTTAAGTGGATTAACCGTGCCCCAGCGCCTTTCTGATGCAGGCGCTGAGATAAGCATATTGCAGCGGCGTGATCTTCGCCATCGCTTCCACGCGGGTGGAGGGTCTGTCCTGGTAACCGACCGGAATATCGAACTGGGCGAAGGTGAAATCCCAGCGGATCCCCTCAACGATATTATAGAAGTGGTCGGCGCCGCTGATTGCGGTCTTGGCAATCTCGCCACCGAAAATATCCTGAACCACCAGTGCGGTGACGCCACCCTGTCCCCGGGCGGGATTTTCGCGCGACCACAGGCTGCTGGTTTCGTCAGACCAGCTTTTCCTCAGCGCGTAATAAAGTCGTTCGGCATGATCCTGCATAAGGGGTCTTTCCTGTTACGGAGCCGGGGTCCGGGTCAGGTATGATCTGAAGAGAAACGGAGCGCCGCGCCTTCTCCAGAGGCTGCGAGGACGCTCCGTCCTGTCGAACCTGCGCAGGGCGCAGGAGGGCGCCGGAACGAATTCCGGCGCCATTATGCTTACTTGGCGTCGAGCAGGTCCTTGACTTCCAGCAGGACGAACTCGTTGTCGTCAGCCTTGTCCAGCGCACGGCCGGCCGAGAAGGGCAGGTTGTTGTCGTTGCCGACGATGATATGGGTGGCATCGCCGCGGTCGACATTCTCGATGGTGACGAAAGGCATGTCATAGTAGCCGTCGCCGCCGCCCTGACGCTTCTTGTTATCAGGGTCGGAGATTTTCAGAAGATCGATATAGCCGATCTTGCGTGCGGCCTTGCCGACATTGGCGTCGTTGAACTCGATCTTGTAGATGCGCTTGACCTTGGAAGGCACGGCAAAGCAGTTTGCTTCCGGCTTCTTCGGATCGGCGCACGCCTTGTCGGCGGTGCCGGCGCCATTGTCACGTTCGATGACCAGCGCCGTGCTGTCGTCCAGCATGTTGAAGTCGCCGATGGCTTCGCCGCCCTGCGCCAGCGGATAGAGCCAGGTGCGGCCGGTCCATTCCTTCTTGGCGGTGTCGAGTTCGATGATGCGCAGCGCGGTCGCGCCGTCTTCGGTCTTTTCCACCTGGCCATCGGCCATGTAAAGCGGGCCTTCGAGAAGGCCGTAGAGCTTGGAGCCGTCCTTGGAAAGCGCCATGCCCTCATAACCGCCCGATCGCTTCAGGTTGAAGGCCGGCATTTTCTGCGTCGGGTTGCCGGGCAGGGCCAGGGTGGGGTGATCCGGAGACTTCACCTCGATGTCGCCAGCCTTGGTGGCGATGACGTCCGTCAGCTTGCCGTCGCGGGTGAATTTCAGGATGTAGGGGCCGAATTCCTCGCCCACCCAGAAACCGTCAGCGACGGGCTGAATGGATTCGACGTCGAAATCCGCGCCCGTCAGGTAACGCTTCTCGGTGCCTTCCAGAACGATGGGGAAGGGCGCCTTCATGTCCGGATCGGAGAGGAACACGGTTTCAAGCGCGTTGACCTTGCCGGCGTCCCAGTCGAATTTCAGGTGGTGAAGCATCAGCATGGCGTCGCTGGAATTGAGCTTGGAACCGAAGCCGTTGTCGGAAAGGCTCCAGAAGCTGCCGTCGGGCATCGCCTTGATGCCGGAAAAGCCCTGCATCGCCTGGCCGTTGAACGGCATGGAAAGTCCGGTCAGGCGCACGCCATCCTTGCCGGGAACGGTGCCGGTACCTTCCGCGCGCTTGCGGTCGGCCGTCGTGAACTTGGCGGAGGTCTTGAGGTGTTCCGGCGCATCGGCGGGCGCCGCGATAATGGTGTTGGCCGGCAGGATGGCGTGGGAGACCAGCTTCGCCGGAAACTCCTTCTCAGCTGCGTAAGACGTGGTGGCAAGCGCGAGAACCGCGCAGGAGGCGAAAAGAATGTGCTTCATGATGGAGACCCCTCGATACCTGTTGAAGACAGGATTGAGGCGATAGGGTCGTCGCATGACAGGCAGGTGATTGTCGTTTGAAGCTTTGATGAATTTTGATGACGGCCGCCGGCGACAGCGGAATAGCATGGCCTTTTCCGGCGTATCGCCTCAGGCGGCGGAGGCCTGATGCTGGCTGAGCGTACACACGCCCAGCGTCTGGCCCCGGCCCTTGACCGCATGTTCACCGAGATATTCGCTGCGCACGCCCTTGGGAAGTACCAGCTGATGGGCAAGGTCGGCGGAAATCAGTACCGGGTGGCCGAGCATCTTGCTCAGTGATTCGAGCCGTGAGGTCGTGTTCACCGTATCGCCGAAATAGGTGATCTTGTGGTGATCGACGCCGATTTCGGCTGTTATGACCGGCCCGCCATGGATGGCGAAGCGCAGGCGCGGCATTTCGCCGAAACGCGAGAGCCACATGTCACGCTTTTCCTCGATGGTCGCCTGAATGTCGAAAACGCAGCGCACGCAGGCGGCCCGCCGGATCGCCATGTGATAGGGCCAGGTGATGATGGCGGCATCGCCGATATAATCGTCGATGACACCGCCGTGTTTTCTCACCGGCGCGGCATAGCTCGCAAAGATTTCGCCGAGAAATTCCTGGGCCTTCAGGTCGCCATGCGTCTCGGCGAATGAGGTGGAGCCGACGAGATCGATGAAGATGAAGACGCGGTCCTCGCTGACAGGCCGGCGATAGCGCCCGAGAATGAGATCGATGAAGATGTCGCGCCCGAGAAGCTCACGTACGCGCATGATGAAGACGATGATGCCGCAGACGATGAGGGTGAAGACGAGCGTCTGCACCTCGGCATGCACCGCCCGTTTCCAGGTGCCGGGAAATATCCCGCTCAGCCACAGGATGGTGCCGCCAAGCCCGAAGCCGCAGAAGACGAGAACGGCATAGATGATGAGGCCGACGGCGATATAGACCGGCGTCGGCAGGGCGCTGACCCGCCGCGACAGGCCGGGCATGATGTAACCGCGCTCAAAAGCGAGGATGGGCGCGCAGGCGAACAGCGCATAGGTCGCGCCGATCAGCGCGCCGCCGCCATATTCCAGAAAGGCGTAGGCCACACCGCTGCCGGCCACGGCAACGAAGAGCACCACGTAATCCAGAATGGGCAGCAATTTTCTCATGTCGGTTCTTGATCTCGGGAAGGGAAGGTCCGCCGCTCCCGTCGGCGAAGCTTCTATTGTGGTCATATGCGACATTAATGCGGAAAAAGCGCTGCAAAAAGTGACCTTTCGGTAAGGTCACATGAAGGATTGGAAAGGTTGTTGCCCTGTTGCCGCAAAACCGGCGCAGAGACGCTGCTACGTCTAATATGATGTTCTGTAATAGACCGTTTCAAGCGGGGATTGCGGCCGGTCGTCCGGTGAGCGGTTCGACCATTTGAGCGGAAAGGCGGCGAAACGCAGCCGGTTGCCATCGATCCAGGCCCGGTCGAACAGCGTTTCCCCCTTGCGGGCGAAGGTGATGGCGGCGCAGGTCCGCCCGTCGACGTCGAATGGAATATTCTCCTTCCAGCCGCTCAAGCCGCAGCCGGTGCCTTTCGGGTCACCATTATAGTGCGCGACAACGTCGCCATCATTCGGCGTCATGGTGATGGCGCTAACGGTATGGGCAAAGAGCAGGCTGCCATGGTCTTTCAGCCCGCCATCCAGCGTGCCTTCGTAACGCACCTGCACCGTTGGCTGCTGGCAGCCATTGCGGGCATAGATCTGCGAGATGGCGTGCATGCGGCCGCCGTGTATCGTGATGCGGGTGACGATGCCGTGCCGGTCGTTCCTGCCGATTGTCAGGCAATCGGTCGTCCATTCGCCCTGCAGGTCCACCTTGCCGTCATCGGCGCGCGCCAGGAAAGGGGCCGGAGTGGGAAGAAAGCCTGCGGCCGCCAGAAGGGCGGCCAGCAGCAGGGTGCGGGCAGGTTTCATGCGAAGACCCTCAAAGCGCAACTGTCTTGAGACAGATGGACCGCGATGCGGGCAAAATTGGGGTGAAGGGCGGGGGATTACGACCCGCTCACCTCAACCGCCTCGACCTTCTTGCCGGCAAAACGCAGCGCCACTTCGCCATTGATGAGTTTCAGCGCCACATCACCGAAAAGTTCGCGCCGCCAGCCGGTCAAAGCCGCCACGGTGGCGTTTTCACCTTCGGCGGCGATCTTGTCCAGATCGTCACTGTTGGCGATGACCTTGGCGGCGACGCCGTGTTTGTCCGCCGTCAGTTTCAGGAGAACCTTGAGCAGTTCCACGGCAGCGCCGGAGCCCTCCGGTGCATGGCTGTGGCGTGGCGCCTTGGGCATTTCCTCTTTCGGCAATGCCAGCGCCGCATTCACTGTTTCGACGATGGCGGTACCGGAGGCGGAGCGCTCCCAACCCTTCGGAATGGTGCGAAGCCGCGACAGCGCCTCGGCGTCCTTCGGCTGCTGCTGGGCGATTTCGAAGATCGCATCGTCCTTCAGGACACGTGAGCGCGGCACGTTGCGCGACCGCGCCTCCCGCTCGCGCCAGGCGGCGACGAATTTGAGAATGGCGAGTTCCGTCGGCTTGCGCAGACGCGACTTCAGCCGCAGCCACGCATCGTCCGGGTGCATGTCATAGGTATCGCGCGATTCCAGAATATCCATCTCTTCGGTCAGCCACAGCGAGCGGCCTTCGCGCTCGAGCTGGGCTTTCAGCGAGAGATAGACATCGCGCAGATGGGTCACGTCGGCCAGCGCGTAGTCCAGCTGCTTTTCGGTCAGCGGGCGGCGGCTCCAGTCGGTGAAACGCGAGGATTTGTCGATCTGCACGTTCTTGATCTTCTGCACCAGCTGGTCGTAGGAGATCGAATCGCCGAAACCGCAGACCATGGCGGCGACCTGGGTGTCGAAGATCGGGTGCGGAATGAGCCCGCCGAGATGATAGATGATTTCGATATCCTGCCGCGCGGCGTGGAAAACCTTCACGACGGCAGGATTGGCCATCAGCTCGAACAGCGGGGTGAGATCGAGACCCTTGGCGAGCGGATCGACCAGCACTTCAAGCGTCGGGCTTGCCATCTGCACGAGACAAAGCTCCGGCCAGAAGGTCGTTTCGCGCAGAAACTCGGTGTCGATGGTGATGAATTCCGATTTCGCCAGTTCCGTGCAGGCCTCGGCGAGGGCGGCAGTCGTTTCAATCATTGCAAATGGCCACTCGTGAAAATTATTCGTCTTACTTTCCCTTTGACGGGCGCATGTCAATACAAAGCCCGCTTTTGAAGGCTTATGGATCGTTTTTCTCGGGCGGATTGGGTTCCGGCCCGTCCTTTTTGGGTGCCGCGGGCGCGGCGAGCTTCTGAAAATAGGCGGATGTGCGCAAAAGCGAGCGGAACCGCCAGTTCCTCTCCTCCACGGGCACACCCTCGCGCACCTGCAGGCGATAGATGGTGTAGGCAATGAAAACGACCTGTATCGCGGCCGTATAGCTGAACAGTGCCTTGGGGCCGAACTGGTCGATCAGGAGCGAGGCGAGAAGCGGTCCCACCGTCGCGCCCACGGACCAGAAGAACAGAAGCCCGGCCGACATCATCGCATGTTCGCCTTCCCTGGCATGGTCGTTGCCGTGCGCTGAACTCAGCGAATAGAGCGGCAGGGCGAAGGCGCCGAAGACAAAGACGCCGATGATGTTGCTCCATTCATCCGTGCCGGCGAAAAAGGCGAGAAACAGACCGACGATGACCGAGCCGGCCGTGGTGGCGAGAATGATGATGCGCCGGTCATAGCGATCGGAATAGACGCCGAGCGGATATTGCAGCACCACGCCGCCGATGATGCCGGCGCTCATGAAGGTGGCGATGGCCGTCACCGAAAGGCCGATCTGTTCGGCGTAGATCGGCCCGATATTGCGGAAGGCCGCCATGCTGAGGCCGACGGCCACGCAGCCGACGACGGCAAGCGGCGAGATGCGCCAGACGGCGAAAAGATTGAAGGGAATCTGCTTCGGCGGCGCGGGATTGGATTTGTCGGCAAGCGAGATCGGCACCAGCGACAGCGAGAGCGCCATGGCGATCAGCGAAAACACGACGGGCCCGCCAATGCCGGCGATGGGAATGATATATTGCGCAAGCGTGACGGAGCCGAGGTCGACGAAGCGATAGATGGACAGGGTGCGTGCCCGGTTGGAATTCGTCACCTGCGCATTGATCCAGCTTTCGATCACGGCGAAAAGACAGGCGACCGCAATGCCGATGACAAAACGCATCAGCATCCAGAACACGGGGTGAATGACAAGCGGCATGGCGATGGAGGCCGCGGAGGCTACCGCCGCCATGGTGGCGAAGGTACGGATATGGCCGATCCGGCGCATGAGCTGCGTCACCGAAATGCAGCCGAGCGCGAATCCGACGCTGTAGGCGGCGCTGATGAGGCCGATGGTGCTGGCCGAAAATCCCTCGGAAATGCCACGCAGCGCGATATAGGTTCCCTGCAGGCCATTGCCGCCGATCAGAATGCCGGCGGTAACGAGAAGCGGGATAAGAGGTCTGATCTGGCTCATTGCGGGCCGACTCGGTTTGGCGGGCTGAATAAGCACTATCTAAAGCGAAGGCGGGGGAAAGGACAGCCAGGAGGCGACATTGTTGCGCTTTGCCTTGACAAATCGGGCTGGCCATGCGCTTTTCCGGCCAATTTCGACAGTGCGGCCCATCTGGCCCGCAGCACGTTCCAGGATATAAAAATGCATCGTTACCGCAGCCACACCTGTGCCGCTCTCCGCAAGTCCGACGTCGGCGCGACCGTTCGCCTTTCCGGTTGGGTTCATCGCGTGCGAGATCATGGCGGCGTTCTCTTCATCGACCTTCGCGACCATTACGGCATCACCCAGGTGGTGGCCGATCCCGATAGCCCGGCCTTCAAAGTTGCAGAAACCGTGCGCGGCGAATGGGTCATCCGCATCGACGGCCTCGTCAAGGCACGCTCGGAAGACACCGTCAACAAGGGCATGGCGACCGGCGAGATCGAGCTTTATGCGCAGGAGATCGAAGTTCTCGGCGTTGCCAAGGAATTGCCGCTGCCGGTCTTCGGCGAGCCTGACTATCCTGAAGACGTTCGCCTGAAATATCGCTTCCTCGACCTTCGCCGCGAAACGCTGCACAGGAACATCGTCAAGCGCACGCAGATCATCTCCGCCATGCGCACCGGCATGGCCGATGCCGGCTTTGCCGAATATACCACGCCGATCCTGACGGCCTCTTCGCCGGAAGGCGCACGCGACTTCCTCGTGCCGTCGCGCATCCACGAAGGCAAGTTCTTCGCCCTGCCGCAGGCGCCGCAGCAGTACAAGCAGCTTTTGATGGTGGCCGGTTTCGACCGTTATTTCCAGATCGCGCCGTGCTTCCGCGATGAAGACCCGCGCGCCGACCGCCTGCCGGGCGAATTCTACCAGCTCGACGTCGAAATGAGCTTCGTGACCCAGGAAGATGTCTGGACCACGATGGAGCCGATGATGACGGCCGTGTTCGAAAAGTTCGCCGAAGGCAAGCCGGTTACCAAAGAGTGGCCGCGCATTCCCTATGACGAGGCGATCCGCAAGTATGGTTCCGACAAGCCCGACCTGCGCAACCCGATCGTCATGGAAGCCGTGACTGAACATTTCGACGGTTCGGGCTTCAAGGTCTTCGCCAACATGATCGCCTCCAACCCCAAGGTTCAGGTCTGGGCGATCCCGGCGAAAACCGGTGGTTCGCGCGCTTTCTGCGACCGCATGAACGCATGGGCACAGTCTCAGGGCCAGCCCGGCCTCGGCTACATCTTCTGGAAGGAAGAGGACGGCAAGGTCGGTGGTTCCGGTCCGCTTGCCAAGAACATCGGCGAGGAACGCACCGAGGCGCTGCGCCAGCAGCTCGGTCTTGAGGCGGGTGATGCCTGCTTCTTTGTCGCCGGCGATCCCGCCAAGTTCTACAAGTTTGCCGGCGAAGCGCGCACCCGCGCCGCCGACGAGCTGAACCTGATCGACCGCGACCGTTTCGAAATGTGCTGGATCGTCGATTTCCCCTTCTTCGAATATAACGAAGAGGAAAAGAAGATCGACTTCGCCCACAACCCCTTCTCCATGCCGCAGGGCGGTCTGGAAGCACTGGAAGGGCAGGACCCGCTCTCCATCAAGGCGTTCCAGTATGATGCAGTCTGCAACGGCTTCGAAATCGCCTCCGGCTCGATCCGTAACCAGTCGCCCGAGCTGATGGTCAAGGCCTTCGAAAAGGTGGGTCTCAGCCAGACGGACGTGGAAGAGCGCTTTGGCGGTCTTTACCGCGCCTTCCAGTACGGCGCGCCTCCGCATGGCGGTTGCGCATTCGGCATCGACCGCGTGGTCATGCTGCTGGTCGGCGCCAAGAACCTGCGCGAAATCACGCTGTTCCCGATGAACCAGCAGGCGCAGGATCTCTTGATGAACGCGCCGTCCCCGGCAACGCCGACGCAGCTTCGCGAACTGGCGCTGCGGGTGGTTCCGTCCAAGAAAGACTGATCTGGATTATTCAGGTTCAAACAAAGGGCTGGCGGCGACGCCGGCCCTTTTTTGTTTTTTGCAACGAACGCGGCAAAGTCACAATTTTACCGCGCGTTAAACCGAATTCCGCGCACAATCAGCCGAAATCCGCTTCCAGTATAGGCTTCGCGTTCACCTGAGGGACGCAAGACTATTCGGGGTTTTAAACTTGGGACAGCGCCGGCCGAACTTCGCTTTCGGTTTCGGCGCGATCATATTTATAAGGATTTCAGAATGGTACATGAAACGGAAAAAGATATCGCGCCGGCGGGTGGATATGCACCTCCAGCCCCGCCGCGCAGCAATTTCGCCGTCAGCCTGCGTTCGCCCGGCGCCAAGTTCCTGATGATCGGCTTCATATCTATGGTTCTGCTTGTGCCGCTCCTGCTCGTCTGGGGGCTGACGGAAGAGCGCGCCTCGCGGGCGGAAGACGTCTCGGGGCGGATCGCCAATGGCTGGGGTGGGGATCAGGTGGTGAACGGCCCCTATCTTGCCGTGCCTTTCGACGTGGACCGCCGCCGCGAGGTGGATGGCCGCAGCATCGTCGACCGCACGACGGAATGGGTGCTGGTCATGCCGGAAACGCTTGATGTCGCGGCCGATCTGAAGACCGAGGAGAAGCAGCTGTCGATCTACAGCCTGCCGGTCTATAACGGCAACATCGCGCTGAAAGGCCGCTTTGGTTCCGGCATCCTGCAGGACCTCGCACGCTTTTCCGGCACGCCGCGACTGGAGAACGCCATTCTCGTCCTCAGCATACAGGATATTACCGGCATCCGGTCCAGCGCCGGCGTCAAGATCGATGGCGGCCCGGTTCTGCCTTTTGATCCCGGCATGCGGGATATTTCGGTGATGACCAACCGCGCCGGTCCGGAAATCGCCATCAGGTCAGATGCCGGTGTGCACAGGCCGATTGAGAGAAACCTCATCGAAACCGGATTCGCCTTCGATATCGCCTTTTCCCTGAATGGTTCAGGCAGTTTCGCCGTTGCGCCGGCTGGCCAGACGACGAGCTTTGCGGCGAACGCCGATTGGCCGCATCCGGGCTTTGAAGGCCTGTTCCTGCCCGAACAGAAGACTGTCACCGCCACGGATTTCAAGGCCAGCTGGACCATCCCCTATCTTGCCAGGGGCATAGACCGGGTGGTGGAGGGCACGCGCCTGCCACTGTCGGGCAGCCTGATGACGATCAATCTCGTCGAACCCGTGAAGTTCTACCAGATCATCGCCCGGACGCTGAAATATTCGATCGGCTTCATCTCGCTGGTTTTCCTCGCCGTCTTCATCGTCGAACTCAAGGGCGGCAAAGTCGTGCACTGGATACAATACGTGCTGACGGGGCTGGCTCTGGTCATATTCTATGTTCTGCTGCTCGCGCTCTCCGAACATACGGGCTTCACGATCGCCTATGCCGCGGCATCGGCGTCGACGGCGGCGCTGATCGCATCTTATCTCGGCAGTGCAACCAATAGTTGTAAAAGCGGTGTGGCGCTGTTTATGGTTTTGGCGGTCGCCTATGGCGTCATGTATCTGGTTCTGAATGAGGATGAATACGCGCTGCTGGCCGGCGCGGTGATTTCCTTCATTGCCATTGCGGCAACCATGTATGCCACCCGGCAGGTCGACTGGTCGGGCGCCGGATCCACACGCGCAGGCAACGCCACGGACAATATGGCATAGTTTCCGTTCGCTCCGAGAGCATCCGTCCTGATGGCCATAACGCCCGCTTTTCCTTATCCGGCTTGGCATCCGGCGTGAAGGGTGGGGTAGCGCGCAAGACGGGAAAGCATTGCTTTCCCGTCTCTTATCCGCTCTTTTCTACTGCGGGCATCTTGGCCGCAGAGGTCTGTTGCTTGCAGGAAACGTCAGCTTCTTCCGATTTGACCTGTGGATTGTCATAAAAACTTAATCGAACTGACAAATCCGGTAGAGGACTTCTTAAGCCTTGTCGATCATTCATCGCCCCCATGAAATTTCACAAACGAGGGTTGAATGTTTTCGCTGGTCTCGACGTTCAAAATAGCGCATCGCGTGTCTATGCTGGCGCTGGCCGCGCTGTGCGGTATCGCCGTCATCGCGGGCATGCTGCTGTGGCAAAGGCAGATGGAGGCGCGTTATCGCGTCGCTGAAGATACGCTGATCCAGAGGGACGGCGTGTTGACGACGCTGGTGGATGCCCTGCATGAAAGCCGCCTGCACCAGAAGGACTTCCTGCTGTCGAGGGATATGAATTCCGTCGCGCAGTTCGACCAGACGATGGGCAAGGTCGAGCAGTCCATCGCTTCCCTCGATAGCGGCGCGGCGGCGCAGACGCGTGCGAAACTCGAGGCGCTGTCGCAGGGCGTCGTTGCCTATAGTGACCGCATGAAGACGCTGGTTGCCAGGAACCGGGAGCTGGGTCTCACGCCCGCGGACGGTCTTGAAGGCGCCATGCGCAATGGTGTGCACTCCATCGAGAAACTCATCGACGCCGTCGCCAATGCCGAAATCCGCGCCAGCATGCTGATGATGCGCCGGCACGAAAAGGACTTCATCCTGCGGCGCGACGAAACCTATGCGACGAAACACGCCGCCGAGGTGGAAACCTTCAAGGCGCTGGTGAAGCTGGAATACCGGCCGGGAGTGGAGCGCCAGCGCATCATGGACGCCCTGGAAATCTACACCGCATCCTTCCGCTTCTACGCGCAGGCGGTGCTGGAGGAGCAGAAGGCACGCGAAACGGTCGTCACCGCCTATACGGCGCTGCTGCCCGTCGTCGCGGATATTTCCTCGACCTATCGGCAGGAGCGGGAGGCCAGCGCGCTCGAGAATAAAAATGCGGCGGAAAGCACGGTTTCGATCGTTGTCGCCCTCATTGCCCTGACCGTTCTGGTCCTTTTTGCCGGTGTCTATCTCATTGGCCGCTCGATAACGCGACCCGCCACGGCAATAACCGGCGCGATGCGCCGCCTTGCCGAAGGCGAGACCGACTTCGACGTTCCCGGTCTGCGCCGCAAGGACGAATTTGGCGCCATGGCCCATGCGCTGGAAATTTTCCGGCAGGCCGCCATCGCCAAGATCGAACTGGAAAATCAGGCGCTTGCGGCCCGACAACAGGCCGAAGCGGAAAAGGCGCGTTTCCAGCGCGAGGCGGAAGCCGAGGCGCAGGCGCGGCTGATGCAGGCAACGACCGGCCTTGCGGCAGCGCTGCATCGTCTTGCCGCCGGCGATCTCTCCTTTGAACTGAACGAGCCTTTCGCCCCGGATTTCGAGGCGTTGCGGCACGATCTCAATCGCACCATCCGCCAGCTGGATGCGGCCATGTCTGGCGTCGTGCAGTCCAGCGTGGCCATTGATGGCGGCAGCCAGGAAATCAGCCAGAGCGCCGCCGATCTTGCCCGGCGCACCGAGCAGCAGGCCGCCTCGCTGGAGGAAACCGCCGCGGCCCTCGATGAGTTGACGGCCAATATCCGCATCTCGGCGGAACGCGCCGTGGAAGCCCGCACGGTTGCCCATTCCGCAGATGAGGATGCCAGCCGCACGGCCGATCTCGTCGTCGATACGATCGCGGCCATGGAAAAGATCGAGCAGTCATCCGGCCGGATCGGCAGCATCATCAGCGTTATTGATGAAATTGCCTTCCAGACCAATCTTCTCGCGCTCAATGCCGGCGTCGAGGCCGCACGTGCGGGCGAGGCGGGTCGCGGTTTCGCCGTCGTGGCGCAGGAGGTGCGCGAACTGGCGCAGCGCTCCGCAAGGGCGGCGGCCGAGATCAAGGTGCTCATCCAGACCTCCGGCGCCGAGGTGAAGGACGGGGCGCGTTTCGTGCGGGAAACCGGCGCGGCCCTGTCGCGCATCGGCGGTTCGGTGAAGACGATCAACGACCATATCGAAGCCATCGCCGCCGCCACGAAGGAACAGTCGGTCGGGCTTTCCGAGATCAACACCACCGTCAATCATCTGGATCAGGGCACGCAGCAGAACGCCGCCATGGTGGAAGAAAACAATGCCGCCAGCGCCATGCTGGCGGGCGAGACCACACGCCTCAAGGAACTGGTCTGCCAGTTCCGGCTGAGCGAGGTGGAGATGCTGGATTATCACGGACGCGAAGCGGCCTGAGACGCCATCGACGCCATCGAAAAGCGGGCGCGCAACTTGCCGCCCGCTTTTTTGCCGTTTATAGGTGGGCCACTCACCACGGACCCGGTGAAATTCCGGGTGGCTCTTCTGGCCGCCGATCCGCCAGACAACGCAAAGCACCGACATTCCTTTTCAATCTACCGGACATGGCTCCGGCCGGTGCGTCATTCTTTGCGAAAAAATCAGATGAACAGATTTCAGACTTACAGACGTGAGTGGTTTTCCAATATTCGCGGCGATCTTCTTTCCGGCATCGTCGTGGCACTTGCCCTCATTCCCGAAGCCATAGGCTTTTCCGTCATAGCCGGCGTCGATCCGAAGGTGGGATTGTTCGCCTCCTTCGCCATTGCCTGCGTCTCCGCCTTCACCGGCGGTCGACCGGGCATGATTTCGGCGGCCACCGCCGCCACCGCCGTCCTGATGGTCACGCTCGTCAAGGAGCACGGGCTGCAATATCTCTTTGCCGCCACCATCCTCATGGGCGTGCTGCAAATCGCTGCGGGCTTTGCGAAACTCGGCCGGGTGATGCGTTTCGTGTCACGCTCGGTCATGACCGGTTTCGTTAATGCGCTGGCGATCCTGATCTTCATGGCGCAATTGCCCGAACTGATCGGTGTGCCCGTCGAAACCTATGTCATGATCGCGGCCGGTCTTGCGATCATCTATCTCTTCCCGCTGGTCACGAAGGTCATTCCCTCGCCGCTGGTCGCTATCGTCGCCCTGACCTGCGTGGCGGTTTTCTCCGGCATGGATATCCGCACGGTCGGCGATCTCGGCGAGTTGCCCTCGACATTGCCGATATTCGCCCTGCCACAGGTGCCTCTGACTTTCGAGACGTTGCAGATCATCTTTCCCTATTCCGTGGCGCTCGCAGCCGTCGGCCTGCTGGAATCGCTGCTGACGGCCCAGATCGTTGACGACATGACGGATACGGGCAGTAACAAGAGCCAGGAATGCATCGGGCAGGGGACGAGCAATATCGCGTCTGCCCTTATCGGCGGCATGGGCGGCTGCGCCATGATCGGCCAGTCCGTCATCAATGTCAGCTCCGGCGGTCGTGGCCGCTTGTCCACTTTTGTGGCAGGCGCTTTCCTGCTGTTCCTCATTCTGGTGCTGGACGATCTCGTGCGCATCATACCGATGGCGGCGCTGGTGGCTGTCATGATCATGGTGTCCATCGGCACCTTCTCATGGCGCTCCATCATCGATCTCCGCCGCAACCCGCCATCGTCAAGCATCGTCATGCTGGTAACCGTCGGTACGGTGCTTGCCACCCATGACCTTGCAAAGGGTGTGCTGGCGGGCGTGCTTCTTTCCGGCGTGTTTTTCGCAGGCAAGGTTTCCAAGCTTTTCCACGTCAGACCGGAGCTTTCAGCCGATGGTCGCGAGCGGATCTACCGCGTCGACGGCCAGATTTTCTTCGCCTCGACGGAAAGCTTCATCGCCGCCTTCGATTTCGCCGAAGAGGTGGAGGCGGTAACGATTGATGTGACGGAGGCGCATCTGTGGGATATTTCCGCGGTCGGCGCGCTGGACAAGGTGGTCCTGAAGTTCCGTAAAGTCGGCAGGCGGGTCGAGGTGATCGGGGTCAACGAGGCGAGCGCCCATATGATCGACCGTTTCGCCCTGCACGACAAGCAGGATGCGGCGGCAGCGCCGCTGCACTAAGCGCAAAAAAAGCCCCGGAAAAACCGGGGCTTTTTTGTTTATTCGTTTGCCGTCACCGTCACGCCGAGCATTTTCGGCAGGGTGTTCGGCGCGCCCATCGCAGCGCCCATGATCATCGGGAACGGAACCGGCTTTTCCGGCTCCGCCGTGATCGAGAAGTTCTTCGGATTGTCGATATAGGCGTTGACGGCCGCCGAGACCATGTTCTGCAGGTCCGGAACGTTGAGCGAGGCCATCATGATCGGCGCCATGCCCTTGATGGTCTGGGCAAGCTGATCGCCCGTCATGCCCTGCTGGCTTGCCGCATAGTCGATGGCGCGCTTGGTGATGCTGGCGTCTTCGAAGCTGATTTCAGCGTTGACGAAGGAGAGCTGCTGCATCAGGCCGAGCATGGCAAGGCTTGCTGCCTGGTCCGCCTGTTCCTTGTTCGGATTGGCGGCCTGCGCCTTTACCGTCTCCTGCATCGACTTGATGAAGTCGAGCGTGTAGCCGGAGAAGCCGAACGACATGTTGAGGCGGCCGACATTGTCGAGATTGATGGCATATTCCTCGACGTCGACGGTGCCGGAGGCAACTTCCCAGCTGCCGCTCATGGTCATGTCGCCGGAAAGGGCCTTGAGTTCGAGCTTCTCGATCGCGTCCTTCGTGGCCGGGTCGGTGACTTCGCTGAGATCGGCCTTGAAGCCGGATGCATCCAGTTCGAAACCGATCGAGGCCTTGTCGTCGCTGACCGACATCGTCGCGGTGCTTTCCTCAAGCGAGAAAGCCTGCTTGCCGTCGATGGAAACCGAAACCGGACCGCTATGGGCTTCGTCATAGAACATCAGAGCGTCGACGGTGCCCGTGGTCGCATCGGCGGGAATGACGAGGCCCGACATGTAGATGTCGCTTGCCTTGATTTCCACGTTTTCCTGCTTGTAGTCGATATTGTCGAAACGGGCGTTCTTGATCGTGTAACCGCCGTTGTTTTCCTCGACGCCTTCAAGCGTGATATTGCCGACCGGAATTTTCTTGGCCGGATCTGCGGCCGCGTTGAAGGTCACGCCGTTCAGTGTCACCGTCGTGCCGTTGACGGCAACGGAGCCGGCGGCGATCTCACCGCCCTGGGTGGCATAGGCGGCGTTGATCTTCTTCAGCACATCCCCGCCGTCCAGCGCGAAAGCCGGCGCCGAAAGCGTGAGAAGCGCGGCACTCGCAAAAAGAACCTGCCGGGTGGATTTCAGTCTCATGATGTTTCTTCCCTCAACGTACGGCTGTGTACCGTGTTCGAATTCGAATGCTGATACTTATATTCGCGATTATTCAAAGGTCTATAGGATTTAGATCGATTCCCATGACGGCGGCATTGCGGCATTTGCAACGCGGTTAACAAAAAAGCGCATGAAAGGGGTGCTTTCATCCACAGGGCAGACCCCTGAATTTCTTGCCGGGAATCGGCATTTCCGCTAGTCAAGCACCATGGGAAAAAATCTTGTACCTCCGTCCGGCGGAGACGATAACATTCATCCGGTCGATTTGAAGGCGGCGCTTGAAGAGCGCTACCTCGCTTACGCCTTGTCCACGATCATGCATCGTGCGCTGCCGGATGTGCGTGACGGCCTGAAGCCGGTTCACCGCCGCATCATTCACGCCATGAGTGAAATGGGCATTCGCCCCAACTCGGCCTTCAAGAAATGCGCCCGTATCGTCGGTGACGTGATCGGTAAATTCCACCCGCATGGCGACCAGTCCGTTTATGACGCGCTGGTGCGTCTCGCGCAGGATTTCTCGCAGCGTTATCCGATCGTCGACGGGCAGGGCAATTTCGGCAATATCGATGGCGACGGCGCCGCCGCCTATCGTTACACCGAAGCGCGCATGACCGAGGTTGCGGCGCTGCTGCTCGAGGGCATCGGCGAAGATGCGGTGGATTTCCGCGCCACCTATAACGAGGAAGACGAAGAACCCGTCGTCCTGCCGGGCGCTTTCCCCAATCTGCTCGCCAACGGCGCCTCCGGTATCGCGGTGGGCATGGCGACATCGATCCCGCCGCACAACGCGCATGAACTTTGCGACGCGGCGCTTTATCTCATCAAGCACCCCGATGCGACGGTGGAAAAGCTGGTGGAGTTCATTCCCGGCCCCGATCTGCCGACCGGCGGTGTGATCGTCGAAAGCCGCGAGAATATTCTCGATGCCTATAAGACCGGTCGTGGCGGTTTCCGCGTGCGCGCCAAATGGGAAACGGAAGATCTCGGCCGCGGCGGTTACCAGATCGTCATCACCGAGATTCCCTTCCAGGTGCAGAAATCGCGCCTGATCGAGAAGATCGCCGAGTTGCTGATTGCCCGCAAGCTGCCGCTTCTCGAGGATATTCGCGATGAATCGGCCGAAGACGTGCGCATCGTGCTGGTGCCGAAGAGCCGTACCGTCGATGCGACGCTGCTGATGGAATCGCTGTTCCGCCTGTCCGACCTCGAAAGCCGCCTGCCGCTCAACATGAACGTGTTGTCGCTCGGCAAGGTGCCGAAGGTGATGGCGCTGAACGAGGTGCTGAGCGAGTGGCTGGCGCACCGCAAGGATGTGCTGGTCCGCCGTTCCCGCCACCGTCTGGCGGCCATCGACCGCAGGCTGGAGATTCTCGGCGGCCTGCTCGTCGCCTATCTCAATCTCGATGAGGTCATCCGCATCATCCGCGAGGAGGACGAGCCGAAACAGGTGATGATGGCCAAGTGGTCGCTCACCGACACGCAGGCCGAAGCCATCCTCAACATGCGGCTGCGCAACCTGCGCAAGCTCGAGGAATTCGAAATCCGCAAGGAGTTCGATGAACTCAGCAGCGAAAAGGCCGAGATCGAAGGTCTGCTCGCGTCCGATGACAAGCAGTGGCAGACCGTCGCCTGGGAAATCGGCGAGGTCAAAAAGAAATATGCCAAGGCAACCGAGATCGGCCGCCGCCGCACGCAGTTCGCGGATGCGCCGGATGCCGATATCGAGGCCATCCAGCAGGCGATGATCGAAAAGGAACCGGTCACCATCGTCATTTCGCAGAAGGGCTGGATCCGGGCGCTGAAGGGACATATGTCCGACACGTCCTCGCTCACCTTCAAGGAAGGCGACGGCCTGAAACTGGCTTTCCCGGCGCAGACCACCGACAAGCTGCTGATGCTGACGACAGGCGGCAAGGCCTATACGCTCGGCGCCGACAAGCTGCCGGGCGGGCGCGGCCATGGCGAGCCGATCCGCATCATGGTCGACATGGAAAACGATCAGGATATCCTGACCGCCTTCGTACACGATCCGTCGCGCAAGCTGCTGCTCGTCTCCACGGCCGGCAACGGTTTCATCGTACCCGAGAGCGAAATGGTCGCGAATACCCGCAAGGGCAAGCAGATCATGAATGTCTCGATGCCCGATGAAGCCAAGCTCGCCGTGCCGGTCACGGGCGACCACGTCGCGGTCGTCGGCGAAAACCGCAAGCTCCTGGCCTTCCCGCTGGCGCAGGTGCCGGAAATGTCGCGCGGCAAGGGCGTGCGCCTGCAGCGCTACAAGGATGGCGGCGTTGTCGACGTTAAATGTTTCGCGCTTGCCGAAGGCTTGTCTTGGTCCGACACGGCCGGGCGTCTCTTCAACAAGGTGGGTGAAGAACTGCGCGAATGGCTGGCCGACCGCGCAACGGCGGGCCGCACCGTGCCGAAGGGCTTTCCGCGCAGCGGGAAGTTTGGCGGATAATATGTGAATGATGTTCCCGGCGGCAAAGCCGGGACGTCTTTCCTGGTCTTACTTACAAGAACTCAGCATTCGCTGAGGCTTTGACGACAGCTCATTTTTCTTCCGGCGTATAAACCTCCCACCCGCGCGGTGTCAGATGCTCCTGCGGATGGTAGCGGGTCTTGTAGCCCATCTTTTCCGAGCCATCGACCCAGTAGCCTAGATAGACATGCGGCAGGCCGAGTGCGCGGGTGCGGGTGATATGATCGAGGATCATGAAGGTGCCGAGTGAGCGCTTCTCAAGGTCGGGATTGAAGAAGGAATAGACCATCGAGAGGCCGTCGCTCATCACGTCGCTGAGCGCCACGGCCAGAAGTTCGCCGCGCTTGCTGGAATCGATGCCGGAGCCGGGTTCGCGCACACGGTATTCGATGATGCGGGTGTTCACATGCGTGTCTTCCACCATGATCGCATAGTCCAGCGCCGACATATCGGACATGCCGCCTGACTGGTGGCGGTGGTCGAGATAACGGCGAAACAGGGCAAATTGTTCGGTGGAGGGCTCGGCGGCGTGCACCGTGGCGACGACATCCCTGTTGGCTGCCAGAACACGCCGCATTGATTTTGTCGGCTGGAACTGCTCGGTCAGGATGCGCACGGAGACACAGGCACGGCAGTTTTCGCAGGCCGGTCGATAGGCGATGTTCTGCGAGCGCCTGAAACCGCCCTGGGTCAGAAGATCGTTCATTTCCGAAGCGCGCGGGCCGACCAGATGGGTGAAGACCTTCCGCTCCATCTGGTTCGGCAGATAGGGGCATGTGGCCGGCGCCGTAAGATAAAATTGAGGAGAGGGCGTCGCCTGCGTGTTCATCGAACCGTGATCGCCTCCTGCGTCTGTTATGAAAGCGCGCCGCGATTTCACGGGGTTGGCGGCGACGCTTCAAGCGACATGCATAATGTCACAGAATGGCAAAATGCCGGAAAACGTCAACTGCGAGATGCGGTATTTGCCTGATATGAAAGCCACGTTTGCGTGGCTTTCTTCGATATCAGCGCGTTCTGACGATGACGGTGCCGAGCAGGAAGTCGTGAACGAGGCGCGAGCGCTCGGTAAACAGGCCCGCGAGCAGAATCAGCGGCGTCAAAACCGAGTTGATGACCCAGAAAAGCACGATGTGAACGGTCGAAAGCAGGAAATCGATTCGCCGTCCGTCCATGCGCGCCATGGCTATCCCCATCGCCCGCATGCCGGGGGTCGCCTGCGAGGGGCCGCCGAGCGTCATGCCGAAATAAAGCACCGCGACGATGACGAACAGCGCCGGATAGAGGAAAAAGCCGAGACCCAGCGTGATCACACCGAGAAAGAAGACGATCACTGCGGCCGGAATGCACAACAGGAGAACGATCGCGTAATCGATCAGGAACGCGAAGACGCGCCGGCTCAGGACGCCGCTATAGGCGCGCCAGTCATCCGGTGCGATATAGGTGGGGTTCTGGTCGAGGCTCATTGGTCGTTTTCTCCTGAGAGGGTCTGACAGCTCGGCAAACCTGCCGTGTCAGCAGACAATATGGGAAGAAAACGACCGAATACAATAAGCGCTGGCCTCAGCCCTTTGCGAGTTTGCGTGCCGCCTCGATGGCGAAATAGCTCAGAATGCCATCGCAGCCCGCACGCTTGAAACAGAGAAGCGTTTCCATCATCACCCGCTCGCCGTCGATCCAGCCATTCATGGCGGCAGCCTTGATCTGGGTATATTCGCCGGACACCTGATAGGCGAAGGTCGGCAGGCCGAAATTCTCCTTCAGTCGCCAGCAGATGTCGAGATAGGGCAGGCCGGGCTTGACCATCAGCATATCCGCACCTTCCTCCACGTCGAGTGCGGCATCGCGGATCGCCTCCATGCCGTTGGCAGGGCTGATGTAATAGCTGTTCTTGTCGCCCTTCAGCAGGCCGGCCGTGGAGATGGCCTCGCGATAGGGACCGTAATAGCCGGAGGCGAATTTCGTCGCATAGGCCATGATGCCGACATTCTGGTGCCCGGCGGCATCGAGACCGCGACGAATGGCGCCGATGCGGCCATCCATCATCTCCGATGGAGAGATAATGTCGGAGCCGGCTTCGGCCTGCAGGATCGCCGCCCTGACGACCTGTTCGACGGTCTCGTCATTGACGATCTCGTCGCCGCGCAGAATGCCGTCATGCCCGTGGCTGGTGAAAGGGTCGAGCGCGACATCCGTGATCATGCCGATATCAGGAACGGCTTTCTTGACCGCGATAGTCGCCTGATTGATGAGGTTGTTGGCCTCGAGCGCGTTCGAACCGGTCTCGTCGCGCAGCTCCATCTCGATATTCGGGAAGGTGGCGATCGCCGGAATGCCGAGATCGGCGGCTTCTTTTGCGGCTTCCACCAGTTTGTCGACGCTCATCCGGTTGACGCCGGGCATCGCTGGAATGGGATCGAGAATATTGCTGCCCGGCACGATGAAGACCGGCCAGATGAGATCGTCGACGGTGAGGCGGCTTTCCTGCACCAGACGGCGCGTCCAATCCGCCTTGCGATTGCGCCGCATGCGGCGATGGCCGGTGATCTCGTCGACCAGATGCGTTTTGTCCTGCATGTAAGAGTGTCCTTCGATCAAATTTGGAACGCTGCATAACATGAAGAGTCGCCCGTGCGAATGCGACAATCTTCCCTCATTGGCGTCCCGCGCCGCGATGATGCTTTGACAAGGCAGGTGGCGAGATTCAATATGGACTGGTCGCCCGCCCGTCGAGACCGTATCTTCCGGCCATGGAACCTGATTCTCAACCTCTGCCAAAACGTCCGCTTACGGAAATCCTCTTTCTGGTCTTCATGAGGCTGGTTGCAGTCTCCTGTTTCTGGTTCGGCCTGCAATATTGGGCGATGCTGACGGGGTATTCGCTGGGCGGGCAGGGGCGGTTCGATATGCTGAACCTGCCCTGGCGGGTGGCGGGCAGTGCGCTGGCGGTCATTTTCCCCGTCGCGGCACTCGGTCTCTGGCTTGGCGCCTCCTGGGGGGCGGTCATGTGGGTCATGGGGGCAGGCGCGCAGATCGCCATGTATAAGGTATGGCCGCATATCTTCGGCGCCAACACGCTGGTACCCGTCATGCACGGCCTTGTGGCAACCATTTATATACTATTCCTGGTCGCTTTCTGGCTGGATCACCGCCAGAATGAAGAACGCGCAAGAATTGATTTACCATAAGAATAAAGCAATTCGGCCTGTTTTCAGGCCGTTTTTTATCGCTAAGCTATTGATTTATAATGCATAGCCTCTGGCCATTCCCGCTTCGCCACAAGTTGGGCCCTCCAGGGAAAATGCAGGTAACCATTTGTTAATCGTAGCTTTTAAGTAGAATTTTATGCGCATTGATTAGGTTCTCACTCAAGGCGGGAGACAAACAAACACACCGCCAAACAAAACAGTGAGGCAGTCATGATCAATAGCAAAGTTAAGCCGCAGGCCGTTGTTGCCGATGCACATGAAGATACCATCCGCTCGCTCTACATGGAGTCGCTGCACCTGGTGGAACGTCTCCACCGCCGCCTCCTCGATGTCATCAAGGATGAGTTCGACCGTCAGGGTCGCGATGACGTCAACGCCGTTCAGGCCCTGCTGCTGTTCAACATCGGCAATTCCGAACTGACGGCCGGCGAGCTTCGTTCGCGTGGTTATTACCTCGGCTCGAACGTCTCCTACAACGTCAAGAAGCTGGTCGATCTCGGCCTCATCAACCACCAGCGCTCGCGTGTCGACCGCCGCTCGGTCCGCATCAGCCTGACGGAAAAGGGCCAGGAAATCGCCGAAACGGTTGCCCGCCTTTATGAACGCCACGTCGGTTCGATCGAAAAGGTCGGCGGCATCGGCACCGGCGAGTTCTCCGAAATGAACAAGCTGCTGCAGCGCCTCGATCGCTTCTGGAACGACTCGATCGCTTATCGTCTCTGATATCCGCGACGGTTTCACTGTTTAAGCCGGGGGCATCGCTTTGCCTCCGGCTTGCGGATTCCGAGCAGCGCCGGCCCACATTTTTCATGTCAAGCCCGGTCCATTATCTGAGCCTTCGCCTTCATTTTCAGGCAACACAGCTTTGTGAGAAAAGGCTCGTGACACGAATTGGCCATATTGATATGGGACCGGCAAGGGTGAGGGAGCCGGCTGTTTCTCCTGCTGTCGCGGCAAGTCCCGACTGTTCTGCCAGACTGTAGCGCCCAGACCCTGGGCCTCGAGCATTACCGGCCGGCAGGCACGTTGTACGTGTTTGTTAATCATATTGATTTAGGCATTGTTGAGAATGCCGAAGAGAGTGGCTGGTAGGTAGAATGACAAAGAAATCCGTTTCCGATTCCGTATCGCGCCGCGCGCTTCTGCGTTCGGCCGTTTCCGTTGGTGCTGCCGCGCTTGCCGCGCCCGCCTTTGCGCAGAACGCGCTCAACGATCTCATGGGCTCGTCGCGCCGCGGCAACTGGGATGACCAGTTCGACGCCAATACGTCGCGTTCGGCCGTGGGCGTCGTTTCCAACAATCCGGTTCTCGGACGCGAAGCGCCTGTCTACATGCAGCAGGCGATCATGCAATATCAGCAGATCGTGCAGAATGGCGGCTGGCCGGAAGTGCCTGCTTCCCAGCAGCGTCTGCAGATCGGCGTCTCCGATCCTTCCGTACAGGCGCTTCGCCAGCGACTGATGGTATCCGGCGACCTGCCGCGCGAAGCCGGCATTTCCAGCGCCTTCGATAGCTACGTCGATGGCGCGCTGAAACGCTTCCAGGCCCGCCATGGCCTTCCGGCAGATGGTGTCAGCGGTGAATACACTACCAAGGCGCTCAATGTTTCCGCGCAGATCCGTCTGGCGCAGTTGCAGACCAACCTCGTGCGCATCCAGTCCATGTCGGGCGATCTCGGCCCGCGTCACCTGATGGTCAATATTCCGGCCGCCGCCATCGAAGCCGTTGAAAATGAACGCGTCGTCCTGCGCAACACGGCCGTCGTCGGCCGCGCCAGCCGCCCGACGCATGTCATCAACTCCAAGATTTACGAGGTCATCCTCAATCCTTACTGGACCGCGCCGCGCTCGATCATCGAGAAGGATATCGTGCCGCTGATGCAGAAGGACCCGACCTATCTGGAGCGGAACAATATCCGCCTCATCGATGGCAAGGGACAGGAAGTGCCGCCGACTGCGGTCGACTGGTTCGCGCCGAAGGCCCCGAACCTGATGTTCCGTCAGGACCCCGGCAAGATCAACGCCATGTCGTCCACGAAGATCAACTTCCACAATCCGAACAACGAATATATGCACGATACGCCGCAGCAGGGCCTGTTCAACAAGCTGATGCGGTTTGAATCCTCCGGCTGCGTGCGCGTGCAGAATGTGCGCGACCTCACAAGCTGGCTGCTGCGCGACACGCCCGGCTGGTCGCGTCAGGAAATGGAACGTGTCATCGCCACCCGCGTCAACACGCCGATCAAGCTCGCGCAGGAAGTGCCTGTTTATTTCGTCTACATCACCGCATGGTCGGCGAAGGACGGCGTGGTGCAGTTCCGCGATGACATCTATGAAAAGGATGGCAATGCCGAACTGGCGCTCAACACCACGAGCGGCATGGAGCAGCCGGCCGGCCCTGTTGATGACGATCTTCTGCCGCGCAACTGATCCACGCTTTCATCGATGAAAACAGGCCGCATCTTCGGGTGCGGCTTTTTTCTTGGCGATTTTCTGAAAACAGCTGCTGTTTTTTGTCGCAACGTCGCAGTTTGACAGGCAAATCTCGCACCCCGTATTGCTCTTGTCCGGGCGGAACGCTAAGACGCCATCGCATTACTGTTTCAGGAGCCTTCACCATGTCGAACACAGATGCTTTCTTCTCCCGTCCGCTTGCCGATGTCGATCCGGAAATTTTCGGCGCGATCGAGAAGGAACTGGGTCGCCAGCGCCACGAGATCGAACTGATCGCCTCGGAAAACATCGTTTCCCGCGCCGTGCTTGAAGCGCAGGGTTCGATCATGACCAACAAATATGCGGAAGGTTATCCGGGCAAGCGTTATTACGGCGGCTGCCAGTTCGTCGACATCGCTGAAGAACTCGCCATCGAGCGCGCCAAGAAGCTGTTCGGCGTCAACTTCGCCAACGTCCAGCCGAATTCCGGTTCGCAGATGAACCAGGCCGTGTTCCTCGCGCTGCTGCAGCCGGGCGATACCTTCATGGGTCTCGACCTGAACTCGGGCGGTCACCTGACGCATGGTTCGCCGGTCAACATGTCCGGCAAATGGTTCAACGTCGTGTCTTACGGCGTGCGCGAAGGCGACAACCTGCTCGACATGGACGAAGTTGAGCGCAAGGCCAAGGAAACCCGGCCGAAGCTGATCCTCGCCGGCGGCACCGCCTATTCGCGCGTCTGGGACTGGAAGCGTTTCCGCGAGATCGCCGATGAAGTCGGCGCTTACCTGATGGTCGACATGGCCCACATCGCCGGTCTCGTTGCTGGTGGCCAGCACCCGTCGCCGTTCCCGCATTGCCATGTTGCAACGACGACGACGCACAAGTCGCTGCGCGGCCCGCGTGGCGGCATGATCCTCACCAATGAAGAGGATCTGGCCAAGAAGTTCAATTCGGCCGTGTTCCCCGGCCTGCAGGGCGGCCCGCTGATGCATGTCATCGCCGCCAAGGCCGTTGCTTTCGGTGAAGCGCTGCAGCCGGAGTTCAAGGACTACGCCGCACAGGTCGTCAAGAACGCCAAGGCGCTGGCTGAAACGCTGGTCGAAGGCGGTCTGGATGTCGTCTCCGGCGGCACCGACAACCACCTGATGCTGGTCGACCTTCGCAAGAAGAACGCCACCGGCAAGCGCGCGGAAGCAGCTCTCGGCCGCGCCTACATCACCTGCAACAAGAACGGCATTCCTTTCGATCCGGAAAAGCCCTTCGTCACCTCTGGTGTCCGTCTTGGCACGCCGGCCGGCACGACGCGCGGTTTCAAGGAAGCGGAATTCCGCGAAATCGGCAAGCTGATCGTCGAGGTTCTCGACGGCCTGAAGGTCGCCAATTCGGACGAGGGCAACGCCTCCGTCGAAGCTGCGGTGCGTGAAAAGGTCGTCGGCCTGACCGACCGTTTCCCGATGTACCCGTACATGTAAGGAAAAAAGACGATGCGCTGCCCCTTTTGCGGTTCCGAAGACACACAGGTCAAGGACTCGCGTCCGGCGGAGGACAACACCTCCATCCGCCGGCGGCGCATCTGCCCCGATTGCGGCGGCCGCTTCACGACCTATGAGCGCGTGCAACTGCGCGAGCTGATGGTCATCAAGAAAAGCGGCCGCAAGCTGCCTTTCGACCGGGAAAAGCTGGTGCGATCCTTCGAGATCGCGCTGCGCAAGCGCCCGGTTGATCGCGACCGGATCGAGCGTGCCGTTTCCGGCATCGTTCGTCGCCTCGAAAGCTCCGGCGAGACGGAAATTCCCTCGGAAGAAATCGGCCTGCAGGTTCTCGAAGCGCTGAAGAGCCTCGATGACGTGGCCTTTGTGCGTTACGCCTCGGTCTATCGCGATTTCAGCCATGCCGAGGATTTTGAAAACGTGATTGCCGAAATCAACGCCAAGATCGCCCGCGACACGGACGCCGGAGTCTAGCCGTGACGAGCCGTGCCGATGACGAAAGGTTCATGGCAAGGGCAATCGAGGTTTCGCTTCGCCACCAGGGCCAGACGCTGACCAACCCCTCGGTCGGCTGTGTTCTCGTCAAGGACGGGAAAATCATCGCCGAAGCGGTGACTGCCATTGGCGGCCGCCCCCATGCCGAACGGCAGGCGCTGGAAATCGCCGGCGATGCGGCTCGTGGTGCTACCGCTTATGTGACGCTCGAACCATGCTCGCACTGGGGCAAGACCCCGCCCTGCGCCAATGCCCTGGTGGAATACGGCGTCGCCCGTGTCGTGGTGGCGGTGGATGATCCGGATGAGCGTGTGTCCGGCCGTGGTTATATGATTTTGCGCGATGCCGGCATTGTCGTGGAAACCGGCCTGCTGCGTGATGAGGGTAAGAGGGCGCTTGCCGGTTACCTCACACGCCAGATGAAAAAACGCCCGCATGTGATTCTGAAGCTTGCCGTTTCCGCCGATGGCATGATCGGCAGAAAAGGCGAGGGGCAGGTGGCGATCACCGGTCCCGAGGCTCGCCATGCCGTGCATGAGCTGCGGGCGCGTTGCGATTGCATCCTTGTGGGGATTGGCACGGCGATTGCGGATGATCCGGAACTGACGGTGCGCATTGCCGGAATGGAACAGCGTTCGCCGGTGCGCATTGTGCTGGATCGGCAGTTTGAATTGCCGCTGACGTCGAAGCTGGTGCGGAGTGCGCGTGAAGTTCCGGTGGTGGTTGCGGCTTTACCCCCCTCTGCCCTGCCGGGCATCTCCCCCTCAAGGGGGGAGATCGGCAAGGGGCTGTCCGCTCGCTCAAATTTTGAGTCGGGGTCTCATTCGCCAGCTGTTGATGTCGGGCAACACGTCGCTCCATCGATCTCCCCCCTTGAGGGGGAGATGCCCGGCAGGGCAGAGGGGGGTAACCGCGAGTCAAAGCGCCAGCTCCTCACCGATGCCGGCGTCCAGATTCTCGAAGCCACAACCCTCGAAAACCTCCTCCACATCCTTGCCGAGAGCGGCATGTCGGAACTTCTGGTCGAAGGCGGTGCCTTTGCCGCAAAATCATTCCTTGAAGCCGGGCTGGTGGACCGTATCATGCTGTTCGAAAGCCCTGTTGTGATCGGTGAGGGCGGCATTGAAACGCCGCTCCGTCGTGCCGATATTGCGGGCGATTATGCTCTGGTCAGCGAAACCGCCTATGGGCCGGATCGCTGCTTCGATTATGAAAGGCCGATTTGATGTTTACCGGAATTGTCACCGACGTTGGAACTGTTTCCGAGCTGGAGGCCCTGGCGGAAGGCATTCGTCTGCGGGTGGCGACCAATTACGATCCCAAGACCATCGATATGGGTGCATCCATCTCCCATGGCGGCATTTGCCTGACGGTGACGAGGCTGCCGGAAGACGGCAGCAACGAGCGCTGGTATGAGGTCGAGGCCTGGGAAGAGGCGCTGCGCCTGACGACGATTGCCGGCTGGAAACAGGGCACCCATGTCAATCTGGAGCGGGCGCTGAAGATCGGCGACGAGCTTGGCGGTCACATCGTCTCCGGCCATGTCGATGGCAAGGCGGAAATCCTGGCCGTGGAGCCGGAAGGCGAAGCAGTACGTATCCGCCTGCGCGCACCGGACCATCTGGCGAAATTCGTGGCGCCCAAGGGTTCCGTGGCGCTCGACGGCACCTCGCTGACCGTCAACGCCGTCGAGGGTACGGATTTCGACGTGCTGCTGATCCGCCACACGCTGACTGTGACGACGTGGGGCGAGCGCCAGCCCGGCGACTTCGTCAATTTCGAAGTCGATACGATGGCGCGCTATGCCGCACGGCTTGCGGAGTTTCCTTCGGCGTAAGCTGGGGAGGCTCGGCGCTTTATTATGTTCGCGGACTCTTCCTTCTCCCGTCATTCCGGCCTTGAGCCGGAATCCAGCCAGCCCAAGTCCTTGGGCTGAAAAGACTCCTTTCGCCGCACAGACGCGCGTCGGCTGGATGCCGGATCGATTCCGGCATGACGAAGGAGGAGCAGCGAATTTAATCCTGATCGGTGTCGGTCGCCGCCACACTTCCGGTCGAACCGGAAAGATTGTACAGACGTCGTTCGGCCGTTTGAGATCGACTATGCGCCAACGGGGTAGGGAACATACATCATGCCGTCTTTTGAACTGCTGACAGCCTTTTTCATCACCACCGCCCTGTTCGCCTATATTCCCGGCCCGGCCATGCTTTATGCAGCCGCCCAGACCATGGCGCGGGGCCGGTTTGCCGGGCTGATGGCGGTACTCGGCATCCATGTCGGCTGCTATTTCCATATCTTCGCCGCTGCGGCCGGTCTCTCCGTGCTGTTTCAGGCGGTTCCATGGCTTTACCTGGCGGTGAAGCTGTGCGGTGCGCTTTATCTTATCTGGCTGGGTTTCTCGATGCTGCGCAGCAAGCTGGAAGGTGAGGCGGTCAATCTCACCATCGAGCCGAAATCGGCGCGTCGGGCCTTCATCGACAGTATCATCGTTGATGTCCTCAATCCGAAGACGGCGCTGTTCTTTCTGGCCTTCCTGCCGCAATTCGTCGATCCGGCCGCCGCTTTCCCGGTCTGGCTGCAGTTCCTGATCCTCGGCATCGCCGTCAATTTCATTTTCTCTTCCGCCGATCTCGTCGGCGTGCTTCTGGCGGGCGCGATGGTCGGGCGTCTGAAGCGGTCGAGCGCCGTGCAGGCTCTGGCCCGGCGCGCAGCCGGAACGGTGCTGATGGGGCTTGGCGTGCATCTGGCTTTCCAGAAAAGCTGATTTTTCAGCCGCGCTGCAGAGACATCAAGCCTTGCGGGATACCCCGCAAACGGGCCATGCTGCGTGGGTAATGCATGAAAATACTTGCCAAGAACGGCCAGCCGTGGTTTGACCGCCGCAAAAGCCGGTATGATCCGGCGTAAAGCTTTTCGGGAAAATCCCCAGGAACCCTCACATGTCCAAACCCCATCTTCTTATCGTGGAAGCACGTTTTTACGACGATATGGCGGATGCCCTTCTCGAAGGCGCGAAGTTCGCGCTGGATGAGGCCGGCGCCACCTATGACGTCATCACCGTTCCCGGCGCGCTGGAAATCCCCGCCGCCATCGCCATGGCGCTTGACGGTGCCGACAATGACGGCACGGAATATGACGGTTTCGTAGCACTCGGCATGGTCATCCGTGGCGAGACCTATCACTTCGATATCGTCTCCAACGAATCCTCCCGCGCCCTGATGGATCTCGCCGTCAGCGAATCGCTGCCGATCGGCAACGGCATCCTCACCGTCGAAAATGACGAGCAGGCCTGGGCGCGCGTGCGCCGTTCCGACAAGGACAAGGGCGGTTTTGCCGCCCGTGCGGCGCTGACCATGATCGAGCTGAAGAAGAAACTGGGTGGCTGAGCGCATGTCGAATGTTGATAATGGCGGCGAACCGCGCCAGCCTTCGGTAAAGCCCGCCAACCAGCGCGGCGCGGCCCGCCTTGCGGCCGTGCAGGCGCTCTACCAGATGGATGTCGGCGGAACCGGCGTGATGGAAGTGGTGGCCGAATATGAGGCGCACCGTCTCGGTCAGGAAGTCGATGGCGATACCTATCTGAAGGCCGATCCGTCGTGGTTCCGCTCCATCGTCTCCGGCGTCGTCCGTGACCAGACGAAGATTGACCCCCTGGTGCGTTCCGCCCTTCTGGAAGACTGGCCGCTGTCGCGTCTCGATGCCACCGTGCGCGCCATTCTTCGCGCCGGCACCTTCGAGATACTCGAGCGTAATGACGTGCCGGTCGCCGTCATCGTCACGGAATATGTCGAAATCGCCCGTGCTTTCTTTGAACACGACGAGCCGAAGCTGGTGAATGCGGTACTTGACCGCATTGCCAAGCAGGTGCGCGGCGAGGCAAAACGCTAAAAAACCTTAGGTGAGGAAGACATGAGCGCCGTTTCCGTCCCCGGACTTGAAGTTCAACTGGACGAGGCTAAGCGCAACGTCTTCCTCCTCACCATGGCGCAGGCGATCATGGGATCGGCCGCGCCTTTGAGCTTTTCGGTCGGCGCGCTTGCCGGCTATCAGCTGCTCGGCGCCGACAAGTCATTGGCGACCGCGCCGCTCACCGGCTTCAATATCGGCGTGGCGCTCGGCGCCATCTGCGTTGCTGCGGCATCCCGTTTTCTCGGGCGCAAGGCCGGTTTCATGGTCGGCGCGCTGATGTGCTCGATCGGCGGTGGCATCGCCGCAGTCGCGCTCTTCCGCACGGATTTCTGGCTGTTTGCCGTCGGTCTGCTGCTGATCGGCATTTCAGGCGGCTTCACACAGAAAATCCGTTTCGCCGCCGCCGATGCATCGCCATCCTTCTACAAGCCGAAGGCAATCTCGTGGATTCTCGCGGGCGGCATCATCTCCGCCATCGTCGGGCCGCAGCTGGCTATTCTCGGCAAGGACCTGCTGGCGCCGGTCACCTTCGCCGGCGCCTTCATCGCGCTGGTGCCGCTGGGCATCATCTCGATCGCCATTCTGGCATTCCTGAAATTGCCCGATCCAAAGGCCGCCTCCACCCATACGGAGGCCGTCAGACCCCTGTCGGAAATCGTTCGCACGCAGCGTTTCGTCACCGGCATGATCTGCGGCATCGGCTCCTACGCATTGATGACCTTCATGATGACCGGCGCGCCGCTTGCCATGGTGGTCGGTTGCGGTTTCCCCACCGAACTTGCCACGCTCGGCATCCAGTGGCACGTTCTGGCCATGTTCGGCCCGAGCTTTTTCACGGGCATGCTGATTTCCCGATTCGGTGCGGAAAAAATCGTGGCGGCTGGCCTTGTCGTCCTGATGGCCTGCGCCATCGTCGCCCATATGGGCATCGAGCTGTGGAATTTCTGGGCGGCGCTCATCCTGCTCGGTCTCGGCTGGAATTTCGGCTTCATCGGCGCAACCGCCATCATCACCTCCAGTTACCGCCCGCATGAGGCGGACAAGGTGCAGGGCTTCCACGATATCGTGCTGTTCGGCACGGTGGCGCTGTCATCCTTCTCTTCCGGCAAGGTGTTTACGGCCTGGGGATGGTCGGTGATGAACCTCGTCATCTGGCCGGTTGCGGGGCTTTGCCTCCTGCTCGTCCTGTCGCTGATGCTGAAGCCGCGCAAAAACACCGCATAGGGCGGCTCCGTCTTCTAGCCCTTTCATGTTTCAGGCGAATTTGTGGGCTTGACGCCGCGCCTTTCGCCAACGCAATCTTGCCGCGCAGGTCGTTTTTCCTTGGGAGGGGAACAAATGGCCACGACAGGACCTGGAGTGCGTGCCATCGCCCCTGTCCTTGCACATGGTTCGCCACGCCGGGGAGGGAGTGAGACCCGGCCTTTTGGGAGGTAAGTGCGCATGACCGTAATACCCATAGTGATTTTATGCGGTGTCCTGTCCGTGGTTTACGCGGTATGGGCGACCAAGAGCGTTCTCGATGCCGATCAGGGCAACGAGCGTATGCGTGAAATAGCAGGTTTTATCCGTGAAGGTGCGCAGGCTTATCTCACCCGTCAATATCTCACCATCGCCATCGTCGGACTGATCGTCGCCATTCTGGCCTGGTATCTTCTGTCCTCCATGGCGGCCATCGGTTTCCTCGTCGGCGCGGTGCTTTCAGGCGTCGCCGGTTTCGTCGGCATGCACGTCTCCGTGCGCGCCAATCTGCGCACCGCGCAGGCCGCCTCGCACAGCCTGTCAGCCGGTCTCGATATCGCCTTCAAGTCGGGCGCCATCACCGGCATGCTGGTGGCGGGGCTCGCGCTGCTCGGCGTATCCATCTATTATTTCATCCTCACCTCGGTGATGGGCCATCCGGCCGGCTCGCGTGAGGTGATTGACGCGCTGGTGTCGCTCGGCTTCGGCGCGTCGCTGATTTCCATCTTCGCCCGTCTCGGCGGCGGCATCTTCACCAAGGGCGCCGATGTCGGCGGCGATCTCGTCGGCAAGGTCGAGGCCGGAATTCCAGAGGACGACCCCCGCAACCCCGCGACGATCGCCGATAATGTCGGTGATAATGTCGGCGATTGCGCCGGCATGGCGGCCGATCTGTTCGAAACCTATGCCGTCTCTGTTGTGGCGACCATGGTTCTCGCCGCGATCTTCTTTGCCGGAACACCGATACTGGAAAGCGCCATGGTCTATCCGCTGGCGATCTGCGGCGCCTGCATTCTGACTTCGATTGCCGGCACCTTCTTCGTCAAGCTTGGCACCAACAATTCCATCATGGGCGCGCTCTACAAGGGGCTCATCGCCACCGGCGTCTTTTCGGTCGTCGGTCTTGCGGTCGCCACCTATGCGACGGTGGGCTGGGGAACGGTGGGTACGGTGGCCGGAATGGAGATCACCGGCACCAACCTCTTCTTCTGCGGATTGGTCGGCCTGGTCGTGACGGCGCTGATCGTCGTCATCACCGAATATTATACCGGCACCAACAAGCGGCCGGTCAATTCCATCGCCCAGGCATCGGTCACCGGCCACGGCACCAACGTCATCCAGGGGCTTGCCGTCTCCCTGGAATCGACGGCGCTGCCGGCCATTGTCATCGTCGGTGGCATCATCGGCACATACCAGCTCGGCGGCCTGTTCGGCACCGGCATCGCGGTCACCGCCATGCTTGGCCTTGCCGGCATGATCGTCGCGCTCGACGCCTTCGGTCCGGTCACGGACAATGCCGGCGGCATCGCCGAAATGGCCGGTCTTGATCCCGACGTGCGCAAGGCGACCGACGCGCTGGACGCCGTCGGCAACACCACCAAGGCGGTGACCAAGGGTTATGCCATCGGTTCTGCCGGCCTCGGTGCGCTGGTGCTGTTTGCCGCCTATGCCAACGACCTGTCCTACTTCGCCGCCAATGGCGATACCTATCCCTACTTCAAGGACATAGGCGAGATTTCCTTCAGCCTCGCCAACCCCTACGTGGTGGCTGGCCTGCTGTTCGGCGGCCTTATCCCCTACCTCTTCGGCGGCATCGCCATGACGGCGGTGGGCAAGGCGGCAGGTGCCATCGTCGAGGAAGTACGCCGCCAGTTCCGCGAAAAACCCGGCATCATGGCGGGCACGGAAAAGCCTGACTACGGCAGGGCGGTCGATCTGCTGACGAAAGCGGCGATCCGGGAAATGATCATCCCGTCGCTTCTGCCGGTTCTCGCTCCTCTCGTCGTTTATTTTGGCGTGCTGCTGATCTCGGGCTCCAAGGCGTCAGCCTTTGCCGCACTCGGGGCATCGCTGCTCGGCGTTATCATCAACGGCCTGTTCGTAGCGATTTCCATGACCTCCGGTGGCGGCGCATGGGACAATGCCAAGAAGAGCTTCGAGGATGGTTTCATCGACAAGGATGGCGTGCGCCACGTCAAGGGTTCGGACGCCCACAAGGCGTCGGTGACGGGTGATACCGTAGGCGACCCCTATAAGGACACCGCTGGCCCCGCCGTCAACCCGGCGATCAAGATCACCAATATCGTGGCGCTGCTGCTGCTGGCGGTTCTTGCCCACTGAAGGCTTTAGGTTCCGGCAAACGAAAAAGGCCCGGGGAGCGATCCCCGGGCCTTTGAATTTATTGTCCTTGTTCCGATCAGGGCGTGTTGTTGCCCTGGCCGAGAATGCTCTTGGCAATATTGGCGCCGGAGGTGCCGCCGGAGAGCAGCTGCTGCAGGAAGGTGAGGTCCTTGCCGCCCGTCGGGGTGGTGCGCGAAATCGTGTCGAAGACCTTGCCGTCCTGCAGCGCGTAATTGGCCTTGCGCTCGATGACGCCGTCCTTGTTGAAATAGATCGCAAGAATGTTCTGCTCGACCAGCGTCGGCTTCATGAAGGCGGCGCGGCGCACACGCTTCTGCGAGATGTAATAGAACACTTCGTTGCCGAAGGTCGCGGTGGTGGAAGGCGTGCCCATGGTCAGCAGAACCTGCTCACGGCTGGAGCCTTCCGGGATCAGCTGTAGCGATTGCTCGTCCATGACATAGCCGTTGTGGAATACGTCTGTCGTGCTGGTGCAGGCGGAAAGCAGGCCGGATGCGAGCACGATTGCGATGGCGGTCTTGCTCAGAATTTTGCCGTGACTTGCGGATTTCTGCTTGCTCAACTGCTTTTCCCCGACTGCGATCATGAATGGCACCTTCCGGCATTGCGTGGTGCACAGTGTCTGTGCACATGATTGTGTCAATCCGGGGACGGAAAATCCCGATCACCCCCCAAATTCAATGCTTTCCCGGTCTTTTGGAACTCCTCCGGTTCTCTTCGACTGTTTCAGCGCAAAGACGAACGTGACCGCGACAGCATTGCAATTCGTGGATGCTTCGGTAAACCAGCTTTGACGATCATGCAACAAGTGCGAGGGGCGGTAAGTGAATTCACCGGCCCCGTTCGGAAAAAAACGATGATATTCGGGCTGTTCAAGAAGAAAAACAACAATCGCGCCATAGTCGACAGGCAATACGAGACCTTGACGGCTGCTGCCCGCACGCCGGCCTTTTATCTCGATCTTGGTGTTCCCGATACCGTGATGGGCCGCTTCGAGATGTTGTCGGTCATCATGATTCTCTATTTCCGCCGTACCAAGTCCTCCGGCGTCAGCGGCCAGGAGATCGCACAGGAGATCGTCGACGCCTTTTTTCAGGATATCGATCACTCCATCCGTGAGCTCGGCATCGGTGACCAGGGCGTGCCGAAACGCATGAAGAAATTCGCCGGCATGTTCTATGGACGACTCGAATCCTATGCGGCGGCGCTGGATGCGTCGGACGCCGTTGCCCTTGCCGCAGCGCTCCGGCGCAATATATATCCGCAGACAGACGAGACCGCACCGGCGCTGGACGGGCTGGCGGGCTGGATGATGGAAGCCTCCCTGGCCCTTTCCGCCTGCTCCGAAGAAACAATCGCAACCGGAAGCCTGACGCTGCCCTTGCCTGGACGATGAGGTTTACGATGAACACGCGACACGCCGCAAATGACGACCTGCCTTTTTCCTATCCCGTAAAGGTAGGCCATATTTCCGCCAATCCCGTCAGGATTGGTCTTGAGGCCGACGCCGAGGAACTGAAGGCGCTGGCGAAATTCTGGGATGTGCTTTCCGTCGATTATCTTAAGGCGGAGCTGCAGGTATCCCGCTGGAAGAAGGATGGCTTGAAGATCAAGGGTGAGGTGCATGCGGCCGTGACCCAGTCCTGCGTCGTGACGCTGGAGCCGGTCTCGAGCAGGATCGAAGAGACGCTCGAACAGATTTTCGTTCCGGAAGGTTCGAAGCTGGCGCGGATGGTCACCAATGAGGAAGGCGAGATCGTGCTCGATCCCGATGGTCCTGATATTCCCGACCAGTTCACGGGTGACAGCATCGATGTCGGCGCTGTCGTCGTGGAATTTGCCGCCCTTGCGATCGACCCCTATCCGCGCAAACCGGATGCCGAATTTGTTGATACCGGCGACGGGGAGCGCGAAGAGGAAAAGCGCCCGTCGCCTTTCGCCGCGCTGAAAGATTGGAAAAAAGACTGAATGGCCCCGCCGGGCTGAAATAATTTTATTGTAACAAAAGCCGGAAAAGGTATTTTCGCGCAAAATCCGCTGGAGTGGCGGCAAAAAGGATAAGGGACGAGTGATCAGAATTGCAATTGACGTCATGGGTGGCGATTTCGGCCCAGATGTTGCCATACCCGGTGCCGCCAAGGCGCTTGAACGGCACAACGATGTAACTTTTCTGCTCTATGGGCAGAAGAGCAAATGCGAGCCCATTCTGGCACAATATCCCGCGCTTCGGGAAAAGTCGGTCTTTCACGATTGTGAAGTCTCGGTCGGTATGGACGAAAAGCCGAGCCAGGCGCTGCGGCGCGGCCGCTATGTCTCCAGCATGTGGCGTGCCATCGAAGCCGTGAAGCTCGGCGAGGCGGATGTTGTCGTCTCTGCCGGCAATACCGGCGCGCTGATGGCCATGGCCAAATTCTGTTTGCGCACCATGGCGCGGGTGGAGCGGCCGGCCATTGCCGGCATCTGGCCGACGCTGAAAGGCGAAAGCATCGTTCTCGATATCGGCGCGACGATCGGCGCCGATTCCCAGCAGCTTCTGGATTTCGCCCTGATGGGCGGCGCCATGGCGCGTGCGCTTTTCGATATTGATCGGCCGACCGTCGGCCTGCTCAATGTCGGGGTCGAGGAGGTCAAGGGTCAGGAAGAAGTGCGGGAAGCCGGACGGCTGATCCGCGAGGCTGACCTCGGCACCATCGATTATCGCGGTTTCGTCGAAGGCGACGATATCGGCAAGGGCACGGTGGATGTGGTGGTGACCGAAGGTTTCACCGGCAACATCGCGCTGAAAGCCGCCGAAGGCACGGCGCGTCAGATCACCACGCTGCTGCGCGAGGCGATCTCCCGCAGCTTCTTCGCCAAGATTGGCTATGTTCTGGCGAAAAGCGCCTTTGATGTGCTGCGGGAGAAAATGGACCCGCGCAAGGTCAATGGCGGCGTGTTTCTCGGCCTGAACGGCATTGTCATCAAGAGCCATGGCGGCACGGATGCCATCGGTTTTGCCTCCGCCGTCGATGTCGGCTACGACATGGTTCACAACGGCCTGACCGCCAAGATTGAAAACGATCTGAAGATTTACCACGCAAGACGGCTTCCGCCCCCGGCGCCCGAAGCTCTCGTGGCTGACGAGGAATAAGGGAATGATCCGCTCTATAGTCCGTGGTTTCGGGGCAGCGCTTCCGAAGCGTGTCATGACCAACAGCGAAATCGAAGGTGTCGTCGAGACATCAGACGAATGGATCGTGCAGCGCACCGGCATCAGGCAGCGCTATATCGCCGGCGAGGATGAAACCACCGCGTCTCTCGGCGAGGCGGCGGCCCGTGCCGCGCTCGACAATGCCGGCCTGACCCCTGATGATATCGACCTCATCATTCTGGCGACGTCCACTCCGGACAACACCTTTCCGGCAACGGCAGTGAATATCCAGAATCGTCTCGGCATGACCCATGGTTTCGCCTTCGACATGCAGGCCGTCTGTTCCGGTTTCGTCTATGCCGTATCGACCGCCGATCTTTATATTCGCGGTGGCATGGCCAAGCGCGTTCTGGTCATCGGCTCCGAGACATTCTCGCGCATTCTCGACTGGAAGGACCGCACCACCTGCGTCCTGTTCGGCGATGGCGCCGGCGCGCTTGTTCTGGAAGCGGGTGAAGGCGAGGGCACCTCCGCCGATCGCGGCATCCTGACCGCGCAGCTGCGTTCCGACGGTTCGCACAAGGAAAAGCTCTATGTCGACGGCGGACCTTCCACAACCGGCACGGTCGGCCATCTGCGCATGGAAGGCCGGGAAGTCTTCAAACATGCCGTTGGCATGATTACCGACGTCATCGAACAGGCTTTCGAAGCGACAGGCACGACGGCGGATGATCTCGACTGGCTCGTTCCGCATCAGGCCAACAAGCGCATCATCGACGGCTCGGCGAAGAAGCTCAACATCGACCCGGAAAAGGTCGTGATCACCGTCGATCAGCACGGCAATACCTCGGCCGCCTCCATTCCGCTGGCGCTCGCCGTTGCCGCCGGTGACGGGCGTATCAAGAAGGGCGACCTGGTCATGCTGGAGGCCATGGGCGGCGGTTTCACCTGGGGCGCAGTGCTGCTGCGCTGGTAGCGATGAATTTATTCTGCGGGAAGGCGGCGGCGCGAAATCGGTTGTGTTTTTCGCAGCCGAAGCCTGATCCGTCGCGCCTGAGCGCCCGGCTATTGCGGCAAAACCGCGCCGGGTGCTCTAAGCCCTTGCACTGATTGCCGAAAGCCTCAAATGAATCTGGAACAATCCCTTGACCGGTCGCCACAAGGGAAATAATCTCGGCGGCTCCTAGAGAAGAGTTCAGACACGGTTTGTGGGGAAAAATGGCCGGGAAGACAGTGACACGCGCAGATCTTGCAGAATCTGTGTTTCGTAAAGTCGGGCTGTCCCGCACCGAATCCGCCGAACTGGTCGAGACGATCATCGACGAAATATGTAACGCGATCACTCGCGGCGAGGTCGTCAAGCTCTCGTCCTTCGCGACTTTCCAGATCAGGGAAAAGAACGAGCGCATCGGCCGCAACCCGAAGACGGGTGAGGAAGTTCCGATTTCGCCGCGCCGTGTCATGACCTTCAAGGCGTCGAACGTGCTGAAGCAGCGCATCCTGAAGGCGCATACGGCCCGCAAGGCCAAGCAGAAGGGCCAGAAGGCCGGGGCATAAGCCCGACCTGAAGCCGCAGCGACACGCCTTTTTTGCCGTATCGCAAGCCCTTTTCCCCATTCTTCTTGTGAACATGCTTGAATTTCAACGTGCAAGCCGTTGAAATCCTGTCGACTCACATCATAATCAATTTTAGTGATTTGTATCTCGCCGCAACGGGTATCGGCGCGAGGGTCGGAAGACGGCTTTCGCATGGTGTCTGGACCGGTGGAGGAAAAGCGTTCTCGTTCAGTGTCCGGCCGGATGCATGGCGCTCCGGTTCGGATGGGAGTGGAAATTTGGACAAAAGCCCCGACGCGTTTCGGACGATCAGTGAAGTGGCGGATGAGCTGAACCTGCCGCAGCATGTGCTGCGTTTCTGGGAAACACGCTTCCCGCAGATCAAGCCGATGAAACGGGGCGGGGGCCGCCGTTATTACCGCCCTGACGATATCGATCTCCTGAAGGGCATTCGCCATCTCCTTTACGACCATGGCTACACCATCAAGGGTGTCCAGAAGCTGCTGAAAGCCAATGGCAACCGCTTCGTGGCCGCGATTGCCTCGGGTGATCTCGCGACCATGGAAGCCATCATGGCGGCGAGCGGTGAAAAGGAAGTCGTCGAGCCGCGCGTCATCGATACCGATGGGGACGAGGTTGTCGGCCGTCCGAAGGCCAGGCCGAGCGGTCGTTTCTTCGGCTTCGGTGGCGGCAACAGCGATGCGGAAATATCGGTCGGCAAGTCGGGCATCGGCAAGGACGATCAGGCGCTGTTGCAGGAAGCCCTGTTCGATCTGCTGGAATGCAAGCGCCTGCTCGATCAGGTTCGCTGACGGTTTATCCACAGCTGTTTTGAGCGGTTCCCATCGGGGAATTCGAAAAAACAAGGAGTTAGCGCGTTTCCCGATTCCGGGAAAAACGAAAACGCTCGGGAATGCCAACTTTTCGGAAACTCCTTTGGCCGATAATGCGGCTCCGTAAAAAGGAGTCCGATCGTGAGCAATCGAAAATCGACAGCACGACGCCGCACGGCGAAGAAATCGGGTGGCGGAAGCGTTTGGCCCTGGGTGCTGATGCTGGGCGTTGTTGCCGGCGGCATTCAGGCTTACGAGCACCGCGACAGTCTTCTGCCGCAGCGGCATGTTGCGAAGGCCACATCGTCGGCCACGAATTCTCCGAAAGTCGCGACCGCGGCCAGGCGCGATTCCGTCACGCCGGAGAAAGTCGCATCCATTCGCCCGGCATCGCCCGCTCTGCCCGGTAATGGCCCGGTGCCGCCACGCCCGATTGCCATGCCGTCCACGGCACAGCAGAGCCAGGTCGCCGCTATCCTGCCGGAAACGCGCCCTTCGGTCGAAAAAATCTCGCTCGGAGAAAAAAGCGGCACTTTTGCCTTCTGTGGTCGTTCCGGTCTCAACAATTGCGTGGCCGATGGCAACACCTTCTGGATGAAGGGTGTGAAAATGCAGCTTGCCGGCATCGAAGTCCCGCAGATCGACCGGGCGCGCTGCATGGAAGAGCGCCAGCGCGGTTTCGTTGCGAAGGTAAGGCTTCGCGACATGCTGAATGCCGGCGCCTTCGACGTGGCTTCTTCCGCTGTTACGGGCGGACAAACCACGGAACGCAAACGGCTTTCCCGTTCGGGCGTATCCTTTGCCGACCAGCTGGTGCGGGAAGGGCTCGCGCATCCGGCATCGGCAAAAAATCAGTCATGGTGTGGCTGAGGCCCCGTTGACCGAAACGGCCCGGCCTGTGTAGATGGGGCTAAGTCGTGTTTGGGATCGGCCCCTGCGCCGGGCGCCCGAAGCATGACGATTTTTGCAGCGCCACCCGGCCGGAACGGTACGCGGCGCGGCAATGCGGACGTGGCGAAATCGGTAGACGCAGCAGACTTAAAATCTGCCGACCATTGGTCTTGCGGGTTCAAGTCCCGCCGTCCGCACCAGCTTTCCTTTGATCTATCCGATGTCGCAAGTTCTGAACCGACATAAAACGCCCGTTCACGCGCGCGTCATCCCTTCTTGAAAATCATCAAAAAGAACCTATTGACCTTGCCACGATGGGAAGCCCTATCTTTTTTTTAATACAAGAAAAGAGGGGTCATACGCATGTCACAAATGGAGATCCGCGCGAGTCATCAGATTGCGATCGATGGCATGACATGCGCCTCCTGCGTTGGCCGGGTGGAGAAGGCCATTGCCAGAGTGCCGGGGGTTCTCAAGGCCTCGGTCAATCTCGCCACCGAACGCGCCGATATCGCCTTTTCCGGGCCGCCCGACGTCGTGGCCGTTATCGCAGCCGTGCGGAATGCCGGTTATGGCGTCGATGAGAAAACCATCGAACTCGATATTGAGGGCATGACCTGCGCCTCCTGCGTCGGGCGTGTCGAAAAGGCACTGAAAGCGGTCGCCGGTGTTTCCGATGCGAGCGTCAATCTGGCAACGGAACGCGCCACTGTCCGCGTCGCGGGCAATGCCGTCTCCGCCGCCGGGCTGGCCGAAGCAATCAGGCAGGCCGGTTATAAGGCAAGCGAGATCGCCGCGGACAAAGCCAAGGGCGAGGAGCCGGACCGGCGCGAGGCCGAGTTGCGTGGCCTGAAAGTCAGCCTGGCCGCCGCCGCTATTCTGACGCTGCCGGTTTTCGTCCTGGAAATGGGTTCGCATCTGGTGCCCGCCATCCATGATTTTGTGATGGACACGATCGGCATGCGGGAAAGCTGGTATCTGCAATTTGCGCTGACCACGCTGGTCCTGTTCGGACCCGGCCTGCGCTTTTTCAGGAAGGGCATACCCGCCCTTCTGCGGCTGGCGCCGGACATGAATTCACTGGTGGTGCTGGGCACTTCCGCCGCATGGGGATTTTCGGTGGTCGCGACCTTCCTGCCGGAAATCCTGCCGAGAGGCACGGCCAATGTCTATTATGAGGCGGCGGCCGTTATCGTCACCCTCATTCTGCTCGGTCGTTTTCTCGAGGCGCGCGCCAAGGGGCGCACCAGCGAGGCGATAAAGCGGCTGGTCGGCCTGCAGGCCAAGTCGGCCCGCGTGCTGCGCGACGGCGAAACCATCGATGTGCCGTTGCAGGATGTGCAGACGGGCGACGTTATCGTCGTTCGTCCCGGTGAGAAGGTGCCCGTCGACGGGCTGGTGCTCGATGGTTCCTCTTATGTCGATGAATCGATGATTACGGGTGAACCGATCCCGGTAACGAAGGCGGCGGGTTCCGAGGTCGTCGGCGGCACGGTGAACCGCAACGGCTCCTTCACCTTCCGCGCCACCAAGGTGGGCGCCGATACGCTGATCGCCCAGATCATCCGCATGGTCGAGGAGGCGCAGGCCGACAAGCTGCCGATACAGGCGCTGGTGGACAAGGTGACCAACTGGTTCGTGCCGGCGGTGATGCTCGCCGCGCTCGCCACCTTCATCGTCTGGTTCGTGTTCGGGCCGGACCCGGCCTTGACCTTCGCGCTCGTCAACGCTGTTGCAGTCCTCATCATCGCCTGTCCCTGCGCCATGGGCCTTGCCACGCCCACCTCTATCATGGTCGGCACCGGCCGCGCCGCCGAAATGGGCGTGCTGTTCCGGCGCGGCGATGCGCTCCAGACCCTGCGCGACGCCGATGTTATTGCGGTCGACAAGACCGGCACGCTGACGCTCGGCAAGCCGAAACTGGTCCATTTCATCACGACGGAGGGGTTCGACGCGGATGCGGTGCTGCGCCTCGTCGCCTCGCTTGAGAACCGTTCCGAACATCCGATCGCCGAGGCAATCGTCGAGGCTGCGAAACATGGTGGGCTGACGCTTGCCGATGCAGAGGGCTTTGAGGCCACCCCCGGTTTCGGCGTGGCGGCAATCGTGGACGGCCGCAGGGTCGAGGCGGGCGCGGATCGCTTCATGACGAAGCTCGGTTACGATGTCGCGATGTTTGCCGGTGATGCAGAGCGGCTGGGCAGGGAAGGGCAGTCGCCGCTTTATGCCGCCGTCGATGGCAGGCTGGCCGCGATCATCGCCGTTGCCGATCCGGTGAAACCAACGACGCCGGAAGCGATTGCGGCGCTGCATGCGCTTGGCCTCAAGGTCACGATGATCACGGGCGACAATCGCCGCACGGCGGAAGCCATCGCTCGCCGCCTTGGCATCGATGAGGTGGTGGCGGAAGTGCTGCCGGACGGCAAGGTCGAGGCCGTGAAGAGACTGGCGGCCGGCGGACGGCGCGTCGCCTTTGTCGGCGATGGCATCAACGATGCGCCGGCGCTCGCGGCGGCCGATGTCGGCCTTGCCATCGGCACGGGCACGGATGTCGCCATTGAAAGCGCCGATGTGGTTCTGATGTCGGGCGATCTTCGTGGCGTTGCCAATGCCATAGCGCTCTCCAAGGCGACGATCCGTAATATCGGCCAGAACCTGTTCTGGGCCTTTGCCTACAACGCCGCGCTCGTTCCCGTGGCAGCCGGAATATTGTATCCTGTCAACGGCGTTCTGCTGTCGCCTGTCCTTGCCGCCGGAGCCATGGCGCTCTCCAGCGTATTCGTCCTGACAAACGCGCTGCGCCTCAAAAGCTTCCACGCGCCGCTGGCGGACAAATCGTCCGGCATGCAGCTTGCAGCGGCCGAATAGGAGGCGGATGTGATGACGCCTGGCAACACAATTTATCTGCCCCAGATCGGGCGCGGCATCACCGCGACCCAAGGCGAGACCGTGCTTCAGGCCGCACTGGCGGCAGGGGTCACCTATCCGCATGGCTGTCGCATGGGCCGCTGCGGCGCCTGCAAGTCCCATCTCATTTCCGGCGAGATCGATCTTCTCAAGCACACGCCCTTTTCATTGACCGAAGAGGAAAAGGCGGAAGGTCTGACGCTTGCCTGCCGCGCCGTGCCGTTGAGCGATGTGACGATAAGCTGGCTCGACGGAGCCGATGAAATCGCCGATATTCCGACTGGCCGCTTCGAGGGCGCGGTGGCGGAGGCGGTGGATGTGACGCATGATATCAGGCTCATCCGCATCAGGCTCGATGACCGCGCGTCATTCAGCTTCAAACCGGGGCAATATGTTCGCCTGCTTTATCCGGACTGTTCGCCGCGCGACTATTCCATCGCCAGCCGGGTCGATGAGGAGCTGATCGAATTCCATATCCGGCATGTGCCGGGCGGTCTGACAAGCAGCCACATTGTCACTCGCGCCAGGGCAGGTGATCCCGTCACTCTGGTGGGGCCTTTCGGCTCCTCATTCCTGCGGGAAAAACATTGTGGACCGATCCTCGGCATTGCCGGCGGTTCCGGGCTGGCGCCCGTCAAGGCGGTTGTCGAGGCGGCTCTTACGACGGGGCAAGCGGCCGGCCGGGAACGCCCGATCCATGTCTATTTCGGCGCCCGCGCCCTGCGTGATCTTTATATGGTGGATCATTTCGAGGCGCTCATCGCAAGGCACGGCAATCTGAGTTTCGTTCCGGTTCTCTCCAATGAGCCACATGCGCAGATGCGGTGCGGTTATGTCGGCAATGCGGTGGCGGATGATTTCGACGATCTCGATGGCTGGAAGGCCTATCTCGCAGGCCCGCCGGCCATGATCGAGGCCACGGTGCCGCAACTGGTGGCGCGTGGCATGCGCACCGCCGACATTCATGCAGACGTGTTTTTCACCCCGGACAGATAGGAGCAGGATCCATGAATATCGGCACAGCCGCCACCGCGTCAGGCGTTTCTGCGAAGATGATCCGTCATTACGAAATGATCGGCCTGATCAAATCGGCAAACCGCACGGATTCCGGATACCGGGTCTATACGGCCAACGATCTGGAAACGCTGCGCTTCATAAGGCGCGGACGCGACCTTGGTTTCTCGATCGAAAAGATCAGGCAGCTCATGACGTTGTGGCGTGATCCGGGCGGTGCGTCCTGCGATGTCAAGCGCATCGTCATGGAACATGTCGTCGACCTCGAGGCGAAGATGCATACGCTTCGGGACATGGCCGATACGCTGCGAAACCTCGCAACCTATTGCCCCGATAATGGCGAGCCGGATTGCCCGATCATTCAGGATCTGGCGCAATCCGAAGATCCCGATTTTGTTCCGGTAGCGGTTGTGCCCAAGCGTTCGGGAATGCTGAAGGGCACTTCCGGGGCGGTGACGGAATTGCCGCGCCTCATGAAATAACCAGCCGTTCCCATCGGGAACAGATCGTTGATTGCAGCAAACGCCAATTGCGGTGAAGGAAACCGGGCCATGTGGATACAGATATTGCAACGCTTCCTTATCCTGTGCCTGATGCTGGCCATCGTTTCCGTCATCGCGTTTCTTTTGCCCTATATGGCGGGTGGCGATCCGGCCCGCACCATCCTGTTTTCGCGCATGCGCGATACCGCTCTCGATCCGCATGCGGTGGAGGCGCTGAGGGTGAGCCTCGGTCTCGACCGGCCGCTTTACGTGCAATATTTCGCCTGGCTGTCCAGTGCGCTGCGCGGCGATCTCGGCTTCTCCTTCACCAGCAGCCAGCCCGTGGCCGGCGAGCTTTTGCGCTCGCTCGGCGTATCCGTGACACTGGCATTGACGGCGCTGGCAATCGCGGTCGCCGTCGCCCTGCCGCTCGGCACGCTGGCCGCGATGCGCCCGGGCGGACGGCTCGACAATTTCGCGACGCTGATGATCCAGACATTCGTCGCAACGCCGGAATACTGGTTTGCGCCGATGTCGGCGCTGGTCTTTGCGCTTTATCTCGGCTGGCTGCCGTCAGCGGGATGGGAAAGCTGGCGTTCCCTGGTGCTTCCGGCTCTCACCCTGACGCTGCGCCCGCTCGCTTATTTCACGCAGGTGACGCGTGCCGCCATGGCCGAGGTTCTGCGTGCGCCTTATATCACGGCGGCGCGCAGCCGCGGGCTCGGCATGCATGGCACGGTCATGCGCCACGGCATCCGCAACGGCTCGCTGCCGGTGGTCACCTTCTTCGCCCTGTGGCTTGCCGGCCTCCTGGGCGGATCGGTGGTCGTGGAGGTGATCTTCGCCATCCCCGGCATGGGCCGGCTTCTTTATGACGCGGTGGTCAATCGGGACATCCCGATGCTGCAGGGCGGGTTCATCTGCATCGTCGCCCTGTCCATCCTGATCAATACCCTGGCCGATGGCCTCTATGTCCTGATCAATCCAGCCATGCGAGGTCACAATGACCATTAGTCACTTTCCAGCCGCGACAGCCGCCGCCTTGCCGATGACCACGCCCAAGCGCCCCTCGACGCTCTCCCGCTTCACCGACTTCATCCGTCGGCGGCACTGGACCTTCTATGCGGGATCGGCGATCTTTCTCGCCATCATCCTGTTATTGGTCGTCGCCCCGTGGATTTCGCCCTACAATCCCGCACAGCAGAACCTGCGCCTGCGACTGAATGCGCCAGGCGCCACCTATTGGCTGGGAACGGACCATCTGGGGCGCGACGTGCTCAGCCGGCTGCTGATCGGCGGTCGTTTCACGGTCACGATTGCCGCCATCACCGTCATTCTCTCGGTCGCCATCGGCACCTTCATCGGCATCATCAGCGGCCGCAGCCGCGGCATTCTCGATGAGGTCCTGATGCGCGTGGTGGATCTGCTCATCGCCATACCGGACGTGGTGATCGCCATCTTCCTCGTCGCCATCTTCGGGCCGGGATATGGAACGCTGATCGCGTCGCTGACAATCGTTGGCTGGACGCCCTTTGCGCGGCTGGCGCGCGGACTGACATTGTCGATCAATTCACGCGAATATATCCGCGCGGCGGAAGTGCTCGGCTGCACGCGGCGCTTCATCATCTTCCGGCATATCATCCCGAACACGATCTGGCCGATTGCGGCCGTGGCGTTCCTGCGCTTCGGCCACAAGCTGATCACGGTGGGCGGGCTGTCGTTTCTGGGCCTCGGTGTCCAGCCGCCTGCCGCCGACTGGGCATTGATGCTGGCCGATGCGCAGGCCTATGCGGAACGCATGCCCGTTCTCGTCATCGCCCCCGGTCTGGCGATTTTCCTGTCGGCGCTCAGCGTGACATGGATTGGCCACGGGCTGAACCTGGAGACCAAAAAACAGAATGGTCATTGACGCCTGCCGACGGGCAATGACCGGCTTGATCATCGTCAAACATGGCTGAGGCGAAGGAACTGGAAGGAGAGTAATATCGTCTGAAGCCGCATGAAAATACGCAAATGCCTCCGATTCAATAAAAATAAGGGGAACTCTTATGAATATCGAAGGACAGACGCATGCCAATACGGCCATGTCTCCCGACTGCGCACCGCTTCTGGAGATTGAGGACCTGCACGTTTCGGTGCCGGCGCAAAATGGCCGTAAATTTGTCATTTCGGGCCTCACCCTTTCCGTCAATGCGGGGGAAGTTGTCGCTCTCGTCGGCGAATCCGGTTCCGGCAAGAGCATGACGGCCCTGTCACTGATGCGGCTTTTGCCGCAGGGTGCGGAAATCAATTCCGGCCGCATTTCCTTTGCCGGGCGCGATATCCTCGCACTTTCATCCTCCGAACTCGATGCGCTGCGCGGTGCCGATATCGGCATGCTGTTCCAGCAGCCACAGGCGATGCTCGACCCGACCAGCCGGGTGAGGACGCAGGTTGCCGAGCCGCTGTGGATTCACCGCAAGATGAGCCGGCACGCCGCGCTCAACCGGGTTGTCGGTCTTTTGTCAGATGTCGGCATCCCGGACCCTTCGGCGCGGGCGCAATGTTTCGCGCATGAGCTTTCCGGCGGCATGGCGCAGCGTGTCATGATTGCCGCGGCACTCTCGGGCAATCCGCAACTGCTGATCGCCGATGAACCGACGACGGCTCTCGATGTCACCGTCCAGGCACAGATATTGCGCCTGCTCGATGACGAGCGCCGCAAGCGTCGGCTTGCAACCCTGCTCATCACCCACGATCTGTCGGTCGTCGCCGCTTTCGCGGACAGGATCGCGGTCATGTATGCCGGCCGCATTGTTGAGGAAGGGCCGACGCAGGCGATCCTCAAGGCGCCGCAGCATCCCTATACCAAGGCGCTGATCAGCTGCTCGCTTCTCACCACCGACAGCGACGGCCAATTGCTGACAATCCCCGGATCGAGTTCGCAGGCCCATGACATGTCCTGCGGCTGCCGTTTTCATCCGCGCTGTTCGCTCGCCAAGGCGGCCGGCATGGGCAGCCGGTGCATGGCGTCGGAACCGGACCTGAATGCCTTGCCGGAAGGCCGCAAGGCGCGGTGCTGGGCAGTCGGCGAGGACCACACCGGTCATGATCATGCCAGCCATGCGGTCTGCTGAAGGAGAGGGCGTCATGTTATCGACAGCGATGAGAGAGAACCCGCCAATGGCTGGTAGCGAGAGCCGGCCTTATGTGGTTGCGAAGAATCTCTGCAAATATTATCCGATATCCGGCCTTGGTCACCGGGTGGTGAAATCCGTTGACGATGTGTCCCTGACCATCGGCGAGGGCGAGGTGCTCGGCCTCGTCGGCGAATCCGGATGCGGCAAAAGCACCGTCGCCGGGCTGATCACCCGGATGACCCACGCCACCAAAGGCGAAGTCAGCATCGGCGAACACGACATATTGCACATGCAGGGCGAGACGCTGCGGCGCATGCGCCGTGTCGTGCAACTGGTGTTTCAGGACCCGTATTCCGCGCTCGATCCGCGCATGCGTATCGGGCAGAGCATGGAGGCGCCGCTTGCCCAGCATGGTATCGGCACGCGTGAGGAGCGCACGGCGCGCGTTTTCAGGATGCTGGAAGAGGTCGGCCTCGATTCATCGTTTTTCGACCGTTACCCGAGCCAGTGTTCCGGCGGACAGTTGCAGCGTGTGGTCATCGGCCGCGCTCTGCTTCTCAATCCGAGCTTCCTTGTCTGTGACGAGCCGACATCGGCGCTTGACGCCTCCATGCGCACGCAGATCCTCAACCTGCTGATGGACATGAAACGCCGTCATGGCCTGACCGTTCTGATGATTTCCCATGACCTGCGCGTGGTGCGTTATCTCTGCGATCGCATCGCGGTGATGTATCTCGGGCGGATCGTTGAAATCGCTGACCGGGAAGAGCTTTTTCGCGCGCCGAAACATCCCTACACCAAGGCTTTGATCGCCTCGTCGATGCTGGATGAAACCGGCCTTTATGCGCCGGAAATGCTGCTGGATGGTGATCTGCCGAGCCCCCTGAACCCTCCCGGCGGCTGCAAGTTTCACACCCGCTGCAAATATGCGACGCCGATCTGCGGCGAAAAGGAGCCGGTTCTGGAGGGTGTTGCGGGTGAGCATTTCGCACGCTGCCACCACTGGCGCGAATGGGGCTGAAGCATAAAGCAGTTACAGTTCTGCGCCTTGGTAAAAACAGATGAATCGTGCGTCTGAGATTTAATATCAGAATTATATTTCGAGTATAGAAACGTAAAATGAATGATATTCGGATGGATATTCAATGAATATCCTCTTGATATTCTTTTGTCTTGCGACTTAAGGATATTTAATCGGAAAATTCGTGAAGATAAATGGATTGTGAGCATTATCATCAAAAATAAAAGGGGAATATTCTATGATGAAGCACGCACTTTGGGCGACATGCGCCATCGTGGCCTCGTTTGGAGCCGATGCGGCAAAGGCCGCGACAATTACCTATGACGATAATTTCGGGGTGAAGACCGGCTGGCAGATGGCGTCCGACGACGCTTATCTCGGTTCGCGGGCAGGATGTTTCGAGAGCCTGATACGTGTCGGTTACGACATGAAACTGGAGCCGAGTCTGGCTGAATCCTGGACGCAGACCGACCCCAAGGTGTGGGAATTCAAACTGCGCAAGGGCGTCAAATTCCAGAATGGCGAAGCGCTCGATGCCAGGGCCGCAGTCAATGCTCTTACCAATCTTTTGGAGGCTCCGGTTCCGGCCCGCGCCTTTTCGCCCAAACTGATCGCCTCGGTCGAAGCCGGCGGCGATGATATCGTCCGGATAACGACGATCGAGCCCTCGGTGTTGCTGCCGGCACAGATGGCGAGCCCCGCCACCTCCATTCTCGCACCCGCCGCCTACAAGGACGGCAAGGTCGATCCGGTCGGAACCTGCACCGGACCTTTCAAGATCACGGAAGTTGATCCCAGCCAGCATATGATACTGACCGCCAATCACGATTACTGGGGCGGAATGCCGAAGCTTGCGGGTGGCCGCGTGAACTTCGTTCCCGATGCCGACACCCGTGCCACCCAGGCCCGAACGGGAGAAGCGCAGATTTCGCGCCTCGTTCCGCCATGGACCGTCAAGACAATCGAATCCACCGACGGCGTCAAGGTCGCGCCGATCCCGTCGCCCCGCATCACGGAACTGCTGCTGAACAATTCCAGGCCGCCTTTCGACAATCTCAAGGTGCGTCAGGCAATCCAGGCCGCTATCGATACGGGCGGCATCGCCGACAGCATCTATGAAGGCGCCGTCAAGGGTGCGGCCATGCCCTTTGCGGCGGGTGAGCCCTGGGCCGCCGAAGAAAGCAAGCCCGCCTATGACGTGGAAAAGGCCAAGGACCTGCTGAAGGAAGCGGGAGTGGCCCCCGGCAGCCTGAAGGTCACGCTGCTCGCCTACACGGCAAAAACGGAACTGAAGGATGTCGCGGCGATCATTCAGGCGCAGCTGCAGGAACTCGGCATCAAGGTTGATGTCCGCGTGGCTGACTATAGCGCGATCGAACCCGACCTTCTGGCCGGCAAGTTCGACATGGCACTGCTGTCGCGCGGTTATGCCACCGATGTCGCCGAACCGGCCGGTTTCCTCAATGCGGACTATACCTGCGGCGGCAGTTACAATATCTCGCATTATTGCAACGAGGCGACGGACAAGCTGATCAAATCCGCCTATGCCACGGCCGAACCCGCCGGTCGCTACGCCATATACAGCGAAGCGGCGAAGAAGATTTACGACGAAGCCGTCTCCGTTTTCCTCATCCATGAGACCGTGTTCGACGCCTATTCGGCCAAGCTCGAAAACTACAGGCCCCATCCGCTCAACTATTTTGTCATGACCAAGGATCTGGCAACGAAATAAGCTGGCGCGATATTGTCGATAACAGGGAGACCCGGCTTGAAAGAGCCGGGTCTTTTCATGGCAAGTCGGAGAGCCTCTCCTCGGTCATGACGTCCGCGAGGCCGCGTCCAGCCATGGCACCTCCACGCCGTGAAAAGGATTTCCCGCGATCAGGAACCTGATCGCGCGGTAGCTGGAATGTGGAGAACTGGCGAAAGGAGAGGGCATCTGCCGTCTGCGAAGACAGGAGGGACGAGCGCAGGCATCGTCCAAAATCCGTCACACAAATTCAGCGTGACGCGGGGCAGGCAGGATGATCCGGCGGCTGCGGGGATACGCGCCGCCGGTATTTCTTTCGATCAGGCGCGTGCTTCCGGCGTGTAGCCTGCGGCGGTGATGATTTCGGCAATACGGGCCGCGTCGGAAACGCCGCCGACGACGACGGTGCGGCTTGCGGGATCGGCATGCACGGCGGCACCGGGAACGGTCTTTTCGATCGCGCCCTTGATCACCCCGGCGCAGTGACCACAGGTCATGTCTTCAACATGGAAAGAAAGGTCTGCATCAACCGGTGCCGTGGTGGTTTCGGCATGATGCTGGTGAGCGGTGCACATGGGGTGGTTCTCCTTGGTTGGGAATTCGTAACCGGGAGAGCCTGGACTATTCCAACGTGGGAAGGTCAAGCGCTTTATTCACGCAGGTGAGGCAATCTCAGTTCTTCCAGAAAATCGGCATCAGCAGCACCAGAACCGTCAGGATTTCCAGGCGGCCGAGCAGCATCAGGACCGACAGGAGATAAAGCGCGGGGTCGCTGATGGTGGAGAAATTGCCCGCCGGTCCGATGATCGGCCCGATGCCGGGGCCGACATTGGCAAGCGAGGTCGCCACCGCCGAGGTGGCGGTGAGGAAATCATAACCCATCAGGCTCATGGCAAGGCTGCCGCCGATCCACAGCGCGATGAAACAGCTGACGAACAGGAAGATCGTCCTGATCGTATCGGGATCGACCACCTGCTGGCCATAACGCACCGAATAGACGGCGTTCGGATAGATCAGCTTCTTCAGACCGGCGCGCACGACGTTGAAGATGATGAGAAAACGGTAGGCCTTGATGCCGCCCGCCGTCGAGCCGGAACAGCCGCCCATGAAGGTGGCGAAAAAGGCGACGACGACAACGAAAGGCCCCCAGAGCGTGTAGTCATCGCTGGCGAAGCCGCCGGTCGACAGGATCGACGTCATGTTGAAGAAGGAATGGCTGAGCGCGTCGTCCAGCGGCACGCCGTTCCTGAAATGATGATAGACGCCGACCGCAATCGAGATGGCGCAGAGATAGCCGAGAAAGACGGCGATCTGCGGGTCGCGCAGCGTCTCCAGCCGGCGGCGCACCGCAAGCAGGATCATGACCGAAAAGGGCAGGCTGCCGAAGATCAGGAAGATGGTGGCGATCCACAGCAGCGCGGTATTGTTGAAATAGGCGAAAGAGGCGTCGTGGGTGGAAAACCCGCCGGTCGCGACCGTCGACATGGCATGGTTCAGCGCATCGAAATGCGACATGCCGGCAAAATCATAAGCGATGGTGCAGGCCAGCGTCATGATAATGTAGATCGCCACGAAGGCCCGGGTAAAGCTTGCCAGCCGCGCGAAGGGCCGGTCATTGCCCGTGTCGGAGGATTCCATGCGGAAGAAGGTCATTCCGCCGACACGCAGGAGCGGCAGGATGAAGAGACCGAGCGCGACGATACCGATGCCGCCCAGCCAGCACAGCAGCGACCGCCACAGAAGAATGCCCTGCGGCGCGTTGTCGAGGCCCGAAATCGCGGTCGATCCCGTCGTGGTGATGGCGGAGACGGATTCGAACAGCGCCTGGCCGGGCGTCAGGTCGAGTTGTGACAGGTAGAGCGGAACCGCACCGACGATGGAAAACACCAGCCAGAGAATATTGACGAGCAGGAAGCCGAAACGCTTGTTGAAGGACGCGATCGGCCCGCGGGTGGCGAGCGCGCAGGCAAGAGCGAAGCCGCCGCACATGAAGCCGGACAGCGCAAACACCATCCAGTCGTCATTGCCGTAATAAAGATCCGTCAGCGCGGGCAGGAACATGGCCGTCGCGAGATAGAGCCCGAAGATGGACGCCACATAAATGACCGAGCGCAGAAGGTTGCTGTTCAAGAAATGAAACCCAGAGTTCGTGGCCGCGCTGAAATGAGTCTTTGTCTCCGACGCCTTCCTATGGCATAGCGGGTGCCATTATGAATTTCAATGGATTGACAATCGTGGACAAGCAGCTTGTGGAGGCCGCGCGGCGGGAAGTGCGGGAGATATTCCCGGAAACGCCGTTGCAGTTGAATGAACATCTCAGCCGTCGGTATGGCGCGTCGATTTGGCTGAAGCGTGAGGATCTGTCCCCGGTTCGTTCCTACAAGATTAGAGGCGCATTCAACTTTCTCCGCAAGGCGGTGGCGAAGGCTGGCAAGGACAAGGTTTTCGTCTGTGCGTCCGCGGGCAACCATGCCCAGGGCTTTGCTTTCGCCTGCCGTCATTTCGGCGTTCACGGTGTCGTTTTCATGCCGGTGACGACGCCGCAGCAGAAGATCGACAAGACCCGTATCTTCGGTGGCGAATTCATCAGCATCCGTCTGGTGGGCGATATATTCGACCAGTGTTACGCGGCTGCGCGCAAGCATGTCGAGGATAATGACGGCTATATGGTGCCGCCTTTCGACCATGAGGATATCATCGAGGGACAGGCGACTGTCGCCGCGGAGATCATGGACCAGCTGCCGGAAGGCACGAAGCCTGACATCGTCGTCATGCCGGTCGGCGGTGGCGGTCTTTCGGCCGGCCTTTCGGGTTTTCTGGCCGGCACGGTCGACAGGGAGAACTTCGTGTTCTGCGAGCCGGAAGGCGCCCCCAGCTTGAAGAAGAGCCTCGAACGCGGCGAGCCGGTGACGCTCACCAAGGTCGACAATTTTGTCGATGGCGCAGCCGTTGCCCGCATCGGCGACCTGAACTTCAAGGCACTGAAGGATTTCCCGGCCGAGCAGGTGATGCTCATCGCGGAAAACGCCATCTGTGTGACGATCATCGAGATGCTGAACCTCGAGGGCGTGGTGCTGGAACCGGCGGGGGCGCTCGCCATCGCCGCGCTGGAAAAGCTCGGCCGCGAGAGGCTGGAAGGCAAGACGGTCATCGCCGTCGTCTCCGGTGGCAATTTCGATTTCGAGCGCCTGCCGGATGTGAAGGAACGCGCCATGCGTTACACCGGCGTGAAGAAATATTTCATCCTGCGCCTGCCGCAGCGCCCCGGTGCGCTGCGCGATTTCCTCAACCTGCTCGGTCCGGACGATGATATCGCCCGTTTCGAATATCTGAAGAAATCGGCCCGCAACTTCGGCTCGATCCTGATCGGCATTGAAACCAGCGCCAAGGAGAATTTCGCAGGACTGCTGGAGCGTTTCGAGGCCGCCGGTCTCGGTTATGAGGATATTACCGAAAACGAAATCCTGTCGAACCTGATCATCTGATCGGAAAGCGAACGGCAGGGAAGGGCGGATCACCTCCGCCCTTCAAACGTGACAAGATTGAGGGAGTGAAAGCCATGGCATCGTTTTTTTCCAAAATCCTCTCGGCCTTCGGCTCGGGGCAACCATCCTCCGATGCGCCGCAGAAGACCGCTCAGGTGGAGCCGCATGCGCATGGCGACTATCTGATCTACGCGACGCCGATCAAGGAAGGCGGCCAGTTCCGTCTCGCGGGCCGCATCGAGAAAAAGGCCGGTGAGGAAGTGCTGGTGCATGAATTCGTCCGTGCCGATGTCTTCACCAGCCTGGACGATGCGGTGGAGTTCACGATCCGCAAGGCGAAACTGATCATCGACCAGAACGGTTCGTCGCTTTTCCCAGGAAAATGATGACGTTTTCTTCCCTCGGACATTAAGATTCCGTTGGTTGCTTGGGCCTATCGTCCTTGAAGGGCATGGAGTCGCGCCGATAGACCGGCGCGGTGTGGATCGACGGGGCGTGCGCCGATGCAATGGGCAAATCTGGCCCTCTTTCTGACGGAGGCCATCGTCTATTTTTCGGTAATGACGGCATTCCTTCATTACCGGCATATTCTCGGCATCGGTGTCTTTCTCACCGCGCTGGGCGTCATGCATTTCATGGAAACTTATCTGGCCGCCGTCTTTTATGTCGGCCTGCCGTTCGGCGTCGCTTCGCCCGGTTCCTCCATCCTTTTTGCCGGCAAGCTGATGATGATCCTCATGCTCTATATGCGCGAGGATGCGGCCGTCGTGCGCCAGCCGATCTACGGCCTGTTTCTCGGCAATATATTGACCGTCATCATGGCGCAGATCATCCATTTTCATCAGACGGAGGCGATCGTTCCCGGACAGTCGGTCAGTGCCGGCTTTCTCGATGAGATGGGCGCGCTGATGGTCTGGGGAACCAGCCTGCTTTACATTGACGCCATCGCCATCATCCTGCTTTACGAAAAGCTGGGGCGTTATCTGCAGCGCCATATCGTCCTGCGCTTCGCGCTCTGCGGCGTCGTCATCCTCAGCTTCGACCAGGCCGGTTTTTACGGGGTTCTGCGATTTCTGTTCAATGCGCCGGTCGATGTCTTCTACGATGGCTGGAAGGCGAAGATGGCGGCGGTTGCGATCTATTCGCTGCTCTTTGCCATCTATCTCTGGCTGACCTCGGCCAAGGGACGTTTTCTGACACGCCGCAGCGTTGCCGATGTCTTCAATGATTTGACTTTCAGGGAGCGCTACGAGGAGCTCTTGTCCCGCTCGGGCCGCGACATGCTGACGGGTGTGTCGGACCGCGCCCGCATGGAACTCGATGCGCCCTCGGTCGTCGTGGAATGTCTGGAGAAACAACGGCCGGTCAGTGTGCTGATCGTCGACATCGATCACTTCAAGACCGTCAACGATACCTTCGGGCATTTGCAGGGCGACGAGATATTGCGGGAATTCGCCGCCGTGCTGAAACGCACGGTGCATCCGCACGGCCATCTGTATCGCTTTGGCGGTGAGGAGTTCGTGGCGCTTCTGCCGGCGATGGCGCATGAGGCGGCCCTTGCCTTTTCGGCCAGTCTCAGGGCTGCGATCCTTGCGGACCTGCAGCGGCCGGATGGTTCGCCGCTGACCGTCAGTATTGGTGTCGCAACGGCCTTCGAGGACGGGCAGCTTTTCCGCGCGCTCCTGTCGGAAGCCGATGCGCGGCTTTATGCGGCGAAAAACAACGGCCGGGACCAGGTCCACGGCCGTTTTGGCATGTGGGAAGGCTGATACCGGCAATCCCGCCGGCATAGCCTTCCGTTCAATGTGCCTCAGGCGGCCTGTGCCAGTTCGGCAACCTTGGCGCCAGCGGCGGCAATGGCCTTCTCGACGGCTTCCGGGCCGAACGCCAGACCTTCCACGTAGATGACTTCCACATCCGTCATGCCCATGAAACCAAGAACGGTCTTGAGGTAGGGAACGGCATGGTTCATCGAAACGGCCGGGCCTTCGGAATAAACGCCGGCAGCGGCAAGCACGATGTAGACCTTCTTACCGGTGGCGAGGCCGACCGGGCCCGTCTCGGTGTATTTGAAGGTCTGACCGGCGCGGGCGACGTTGTCGATCCACGACTTCAGGCCGGAATAGATGTTGAAGTTGATGAGGCCGGTGCCGATGACGACGGTGTCGGCGGCCATAAGCTCGGCAACCAGCTTGTCGGAATATTCGGCGGCAACAGCTTCTTCAGCGGTACGCTGGTCGGCCGGCTTGCGGATTGCAGCCGTCTTGACGGTGTCGAGGTGCGGAATGGGATCGGCGGCGAGATCGCGGTGGACAAGGGTGTTGGAAGCAGACTTGGCCTTCAGCTTGCTCGCGAGTTCACCGGAAAACTTGTTGGAAACCGATTCGTCGCCACGCGGGCTGGAGGTGATGAGAAGAATGTTGGACATGGTCTTTCCTTGCATATGCGATGAATTGACGGGCGCCTTGGGAGGGCGGGAGAGCACGATGCCCTTCCTTTGCGCTCTATATGAAAAATTACTGCCATCAAGAAAACTGTGATAATATGGAAACAATCTATCGATGAAATGGATGGGACATGGACGCGAACCCGACGCTCGACCAGTTGCAGGTATTTTTGACGGTTGCCGAGACCGGCAGTTTTTCGGCCGCGTCGCGGGCGCTCAATCGCGCCCAGTCGGTCGTCAGCTACACCATCGCCAATCTCGAGGCGCAGCTTGAAGTGACGCTGTTCGAGCGCAGTGGCGTGCGCCAGCCGAAGCTGACGGATGAGGGCCGCGCCATGCTGGAGGATGCAAGGCGCATTGTCGCCGGCCTGCAGGAAATGCGCGCCCGCGCCAAGGGGCTGAAGCAGGGGCTTGAAGCGGAACTGTCCGTCGCCATCAGCACCATGGTTCCGGCGGAAGCCGTCGTTGCGGTTCTGCGGGATTTTCGCGAACAATTCCCCACTGTCACCCTCAGCCTCAATGTCGGTGAGCTGGGTATGGTGATGGAGATGGTGCTCTCCCGCAAGGCGGGCATCGGCATCGGCGGGGCGCTGATGCGCCAGGATGATGAACTGGTCGTTGAAAAAGTCGGCCATTCCTTCATGCTGCCGGTCGTCGCTGCGGATCATCCGCTGGCGCAGATCGAGCGGCCGCTGGCCCTGGCGGATGTGCGTGAGGAGGTCCAGCTCGTGGTCACCGATGCCTCGGGCCTCACGAAAGGACGCGATTTTAATGTGCTTTCCTACAAGACATGGCGGGTGAGCGATATCGCCACGAAATACCAGCTGATCAAGGGCGGTCTGGGTTGGGGCGGCCTGCCCGCATCGATCGTCCGCAACGACCTGACCAATGGCAGCCTGAAGGCTCTTGAACTCGAAGCCTATGAACAGGGCGAATATCCGCTCTTTGCACTGCGGCGGGTGGATTCACCCGCAGGTCCTGCAGGTCAGTGGCTTGCCGAAGCTTTCCAGCAGCGCCTGTCGGCCTGCCCGAACCACAAGGATTTCAGTGGCATGCTGGAGGCGAACAAGCAGAGGAATATTGCTGTCGCCGCAGAGTGACATTACCCGGAACAACGACAATCGTACGTGGATCGAGTGGGAGCCTCTTGCTTTCTTCTCCCCGCCGGGGAGAAGGTCGCGGCAGCGGGATGAGGGGAAAGGGTGCGGTCTATCGCTGGCGTTGCCCCTCATCCGACCCTTCGGGCCACCTTCTCCCCCACGGGGAGAAGAAACGGGCAGCAACCTCGTGTTACACCACTACAGGGCCAATTGACGACAGCGAACGGTCTGCCTATACCTGACCACGGTCAGCAGTTCACCGAGGCATCGCCGTCCCGCAAGGGAAGCTAAACCTGCATCTCGAATAATTGACAGCACTTATCCCGTGCCTTGTCGGAAGCCGGCGATCAGCGACACCTTTCGGAATGGCACGTGAGGATAAGTCATGCCACGTTCGATCCTTTCCATTGATATCGCCGACCTCTCGACTTTCGCAAAATCGCTGCGCGAACAGATCGGCAGGCTGGAGCGCCAGCCAAGCCATGTGGAGATGCTCAATCTTCTGAGCCGGGCCGCAGGCTTTCGCAATTTCCAGCATCTGCGCGCATCCCGTACGATGCAGCCCGCCAAAGGTGGGCCTGCGACGCCCGAGACGATGCCGGCCGTCAACGAGGGCAGGGTGCTGAAGACCGCGCGAATTTTTGATGCCGCCGGCAGGCTGGCGCAATGGCCTTCCCGCCGCTCGCAGCAGGAACTGTGCCTCTGGTATCTATGGGCGAAAATTCCCGCCGGGCGGAGCTTTTCCGAACGCGAGTTCAGCAGCTTTCTGGATGGCCTGCACCGGTTTGGGGACGCCGCGATGCTGAGGCGCGACATGGTCGGCCTGAAGCTCATCCGTCGCAACCGCGATGGCAGCGATTATCGGCGCATCGAGCAGAAGCCGCCCTTGGAACTGCCGCTTCTGCTGCGAACGCTCGGTGGGCGCGATTGAGGGGATAGCCCTCGGTATTGCCGATAGTTTCCATCAAATTCGGCGTCATCCTCGGGCTTGTCCCGAAGATCTGCTACGGATTGATTTTGTTGACCTGGTTAGATCCTTGGGACAAGCCCAAGGATGGCGGCAGAGCTTCCCCCTGCCGCCAGCAGCAGAACGGCCGAAGCCCTCAAAGAACCAGACGGAACTTCGCGAAACCTTCCGCGCCGTCACCGGCATCCTCGATTTTCGCGCCCTTGATATCCGCCGCATAGTGGCGGCCCTTGGGGCCAGTCTCGAAGATTGCCGTGGTATTGGCAACCGGTGCGAACGACCAGTTGGCATCCGCCGAAGGGTTGATGGTGCCCTGGTCGACGATATAGCGTACGATCACGTCGCGGTTGGTGTCGGGGGCCACGAAGATCACCTTGTCGGCGGCGATATCCGGGAACTTGCCACCACCGCCGGCGCGGTAATTATTGGTGGCTACCACGAATTTCTGCTCGGGATCGATCGGTTTGCCTTCAAATTGCAGATTGACGATGCGGTTGCTGTCGGGATTGACGGCATTGCCGTCCTTGTCGAATTTCGCCGGTTTGGAAATATCGATCTGATAGGTGACGCCGTCGATGACATCGAAATTATAGGACGGGAAATCGGCGTTCAGCAGCGGCGCGTCCTTCGCACCGGCCTCGACCGTATTGAACATGCCGGCCGACATTTCCAGCCAGTTCTTCACCTGCGCGCCGTTGATCAGCACCGCCTGCACCGTGTTGGGGTAGAGGTAAAGATCGGCGACGTTCTTGATGGCGATGTCACCGGCGGGGACATCGGTATAATAATCCGCTCCGCCGCGACCGCCGGACTTGAAGGGCGCCGCCGCCGAAAGCACCGGCAGGTCCTTGTATTGTCCTTCCTTCAGCATGTCCTTGATGTACCAGGTCTGGGCATTGGAGACGATCTGCACGGAAGGATCGTCGGCCACCAGCGCGAAATAGGAATAGAGCGGCGCGGATGTCTTGCCGACGGGGCGGCGCACATAGGCAAGGGCTGCCTCGTGATCGGCCTTGGCGGCGGCGAGCACCTCTGCCTTGTCGGTGAAATCGGCGACGATCTTGCGGTTTTCGTCGCGGTGATAGATCGGCCGGGCTTCGGAGGTGAAATCGACGATCTTCCAGCTCTTGCCATCCTTTTCGAGCAGCAGGTCGATGAGGCCCATATGCGAGCCCCAGAAACCGGCCATGACCGCCGGCTTGCCCATCAGCGTGCCCTTGACGGCATCCGCACCCTCGATGCCGTCCCAGGTCTTCGGACCGGGGAAGACGAGATGCTGGTGGCCGGTGAAGATGGCGTCGATGCCTTCGACACCTGCCAGATAAAGCGAAGCGTTTTCCATGCGCTCGGTCTGGCCCTTGCCGTCGATACCGGAATGGGAGAGGGCGATGACGATATCGGCGCCTTCTTCCTTCATGACAGGCACCCATGCTTTCGCCGCCTCGACGATGTCACGGGTCTGTGCCTTGCCTTCGAGGTTCTTGGAATCCCACATCATGATCTGCGGCGGCACGAAGCCGATAATGCCGACCTTGACCGGGCTCGTCACGCCACCGCCGTCGCGGATCTGCTTTTCCAGAATGACGTAGGGCTTGAAGAACAGCTCGTCGTTTTTCGGATCGGAAGCCAGCTGACCCTTGGTGAGGTTGGCGCAGACGTAAGGGAAACCGGCGCCGGCCAGCGTGTTCGACATGTAGTCGAGGCCGTAATTGAATTCGTGGTTGCCGAGCGTGCCGCAATCATAACCCAGCACGTTCATGGCGTTGATGACGGGGTGCTTGTCGCCGGCCTTCATGCCGCGCTCATAGGCTATATAGTCGCCGAGCGGATTGCCCTGCAGGAAGTCGCCATTATCCACCAGCATCGAGTTTCCGGCTTCGGCGCGGATCTTGTCGATGATCGAGGCCGTGCGCGAAAGCCCCATCGTGTCGTTCGGCTTGTCGGCATAATAATCATAGGGAAAGACGTGAACATGGATATCAGTCGTTTCCATGATGCGCAGATGCGCCTGATTGGCGGCGGCGCGGGCGGCGAAGGGATGCAGCATCACCAGCGCCGAGGAGGCCGCAATGCCGCCGAGAAGCGAACGGCGGGTGATAGGGTGGAGAGCGAGAAGCGACGACATGGGAACTCCTTGGGATGAAGCTTGCGCTGTCATGGAAAGCGACAGGGTAGAAGCAATCGCCGAGGAGTCCATCACCAAAATGACAGGGCGGTGACAGACGGACCCGTTTTCAACCGTTTGATAAATTTTTTGTCATTGCAGCACGGCGCGCAGGTTGCCATTGCGGGAATGCGCTCCGTTCGGCCGGCGCATTCCGGTTATCGGCACTTGTCGGATCAGCGGGCGAGCGTCGGTTTCACTTCCTCGTGGAAGAAGCGGAAATAGGAGGAGAGCTGCGCCAACGTGTTGGTGGAAAGCTTCAGCTGCAGGCCGAGACGGTTCTGGTGCTGCCACTGCACGACGCCTTCGATGAAGCCCAGATCCTCGCTCTGCACCTTGACCCGGCTACCCTTGGCAGCCGCGAAAGGCCCGTCCAGCTCGAGTGCCATCCCCGTCGCGGAAAGATCGACGACGCGGCCTCTGGTCGACTGGCTGAAATAGTGCACGGTCGCGAAGATTCTCGTCTTGCTGCGCGGTGCGCTGCGGGTCGCCATGTTGAGGTTGTTTGTCATTTTGCTGCTCAAATAAATTGTTTCCGATAGCTGCATCATGGTGCGGAAAGCTTGAGAGCCGTTTAGTGCTTTGCTTAAAATTGCAGATAATAGCCGATTATTCTGTGTCGATACGGCACTGATAGCAATTGTTGCGGGCAGAACGCACATGCACATAGGCAACATCCGCGCGTTCGAGAAGGTGCCGTGCGCGTGACACGATTTCGCCCGTCGCCGTCACCGCGCCGGTGCCGTAAACGATGCGGTCGTCGGCGCCATATCCGCGGATGATGTAATCCGGGCTGTTCAGCATCGGTGGAACGGTCTGCGTTTGCGGATAGCGCGCGCAGGCATCTGCATGCAGAAATATGGGCCCCGTTTCCGCATAGGGTTGCAGCGAAGGAAAGGGCCGGTAGGCGAGGATCAGCATTCTTTCCCCTTCACCGATCTGTGAAAGACAATGGCGGCAGGGCATGCCGCCCGGTGAAACGGCCTGTTCCGGCGGGTTGCCATAGGCGTCGGGCGCTCCCGCCCGGAAGGCCTCGGCTTCGTTAGCCGGCATTGCAGTAAAGACGAGATTGGCCATGACAGGCTCCTTCCGGTTCGGGATCGGCGTTGCTTGTTTGCAGCTATGATCCCGAAATGGAGCACTATCCACCCGATTCTTGACAGGCGATGCAACCAGCCCATTGCGTCATTCGTTAGCTTCGGGAATCAGTGACGCTCCTCGTTTCCGGAAGGTCTGATTTTATGTTGCGTCGTTTTCTGGCCGCCGTTCCGCTGGCTTTCGTTTCGTTGACGGCTCCGATCGAGGCGAAGGCACAGCTTGCCTCCGGTCTTGATGGCCTGTCCGACGACCAGCTGCAGCAGGCGGTCAATTTCGTCATCGGCAACGCGATCTTCTCGCTCTATCACGAGGGCGCGCGCATGCTGATTTCGGATTTCGGCACGCCGCATACCGGCAGCGCGCAGGCCCCGGCCGACCAGCTGGCGGGCACGCTCATCCTTCAGGCCAATGAGGAGTGGCTCGATACCGCGCTCGTCAACGCCACAGACAGCTGGTATCTGGCGCGGGAAGCAGAGACCTTGCCCGAGCACGAAGCACCGGTCTTTTCCGCGCTGGTGCCGGACAGGAGCCGCGACCGCAACATGGCCTGCCTGATGGTCGGCCGCGACAAGGACGGTTATGGCGATCTGGCCGCCATGATGGGGCTGGACAACGCACAATTCGGCAAATGCGCTGCCGCCTATCCGGGCGTTGCTTCGGCCTGGGAGAATTTTCTCGCGCCTTACCGCAGCCAGGCGTCGTCCAAATTCACCATCAGTTACGTGCCGCCGCGCGATCCCGAGCTTGAACCCTATGCCATCATGGTCAGGGAATCGAAGGTCCTCGATCTCATCAGCCGCAGCTTCGGCGCTTATGCCCTGAAGGGGGACGTCAAGTTGACGGCCAAATCCTGCGGCCGTCCCGATGTCTACTGGTCGGCGGAAAAGCGCGAAATTACCTATTGCTACGAGCTCGGCAAGTTTCAGGCGGAACTGATTGCCGATCACCTGCTGAACACCGTCACGGAAGACAAAGGTGCCGCCGGCGGGCAAATCCCGACAGCCGCCGTTAATCTGGAACGGGAAATCTGAGGCCGGTCGCCCGACGCTGGTGATCTGCCTCCTGAAATGGGAGGAGAGTGCCATGCCGAAGGTTGTCGTTCGCAATTTCGCCATTTCGCTTGACGGATATGGCGCAGGACCGGACCAAAGCCTGCAGAACCCGTTGGGTGTGAACGGCGAAGAGCTGCACGAATGGGCCTTCAAGACCCGCACCTTTCACCGCATGTTCGGCAAGGACGGCGGTTCGACTGGCACGGACGAGGATTTTTCCGAAAAGAGCTTCGAGAATATCGGCGCGTGGATTCTGGGGCGTAATATGTTCGGTCCGGTGCGCGGCGCATGGCCGGATGAAAGCTGGAAGGGCTGGTGGGGTGAGGAGCCGCCCTATCACGTTCCGGTTTTCGTCCTGACGCATCATGCGCGCCCGTCCTTCACCATGAAGGGCGGCACCGTGTTTCATTTCGTCACCGACGGCATCGAGGCGGCCCTCGACAGGGCGCTGGCGGCGGCGAACGGCAAGGATGTCCGTATCGGCGGCGGCGTTTCCACCATCCGGCAATATATGGCGGCGGGCATGATCGATGAGTTGCACCTGGCGCTCGCGCCGGTTTTTCTCGGCAAGGGGGAGCTGCTTTTCGAAGGGCTGGACTTGCCCGCGCTCGGTTACCGCTGCACGGGAACGGTGGCGGGCGAGGGCGCGACGCACCTGATTATCGACAAGGCGTGAGGGCTGCGCCGTTCAAGGTATCCTCACCAACACCGCGTGGCTGTTTCCTGCGCTGACATTTTCCGCACCCTATTCCTGTGCTGGTCACAGAAATAAGGGGAGTGAAGTGATCGGGAACGGCACATGCGGCACCCGGTCAGCCGGAACCTCAATTGCGCAGCGAAATTTCCAGAAGCTCGGTATCGGCAAGCGGCTCCACCCAGGCCTCATAGGTGCCGACGGGTGAAAAGCCCATCATCTGGTAAAGCTGCAATGCGCGCGGATGGTCAAGCGTGTTGGTGGTCACCGTCACCCGCTGCGGATTGTCCTGCCAGGCGGCGTAAAGCGCCTGCAAGAGAAACCACTTGCCGACGCCTGCGCCGATCGCCTCTTCGAGCAGCCCGAAATAGGAAAGCTCGGTCACATCGTCGCTCGCCTTGTGCAGTTCGAAGAAACCGGCGGGCGCGCCGTTCATGTAAAGAACCGTGACGCTGTTTTTCGGATCGCGCAGGATGGCGGAAAGCTCGGCATCGCTCATCCGCATGCGCTTTTGCCAGTGCCAGCGTTTCCCCACCCGCCAGTAGAGATAGCGGTAGAAATGCAGGGGAATATTGTTGACGCGCATCAGCGCCGTCTGGATGTTGACGGGGATCGGCAGGCTGACCTTCGGTGGCGCGGTCATTTCCAGCTGCGTCACATGCGCTTTCAGGGGCCCGTGCGAAATGGCGGGCAGGGGATCGGCAGCGCCGGTCACAACAGGCGTATCCTGCAATCCACCCCATTCCGACCAGGAACCGTCATAAAGCGAATTGTCGGAATGGCCGAGCGATTCCAGCGCCAGCGTGATGACGGCGGCGGTGACGCCCGAGCCGCAACTGGTGACGACGGGCTTCGAAAGATCGATGCCGGCATCGGTCACCATCTTGCGGATGGCGGTCAGGTCCTTGAAGTGGCCATTTTCGGAAAAGGCTGTCGCGGGCAGGCTGCGTGCGCCGGGCATGTGGCCGGAACGCATGCCGGCACGCGGCTCGGCCTCGTCGCCCGTAAAGCGTCCGGCGCCACGGGCATCGGCGATCTGCTTTTCGCCGCTATCGACAATGCCGCGCATGGCGCCAAGCGAGGTCACGCGCTTCTCGTTGAAGTCAGGCGTAAAGGTTGCGGGTTCGATCTCCGGCGTACCGGTGTCAAGCGGCCGGCCTTCGCGCTTCCAGCCATCGAGGCCGCCATCCAGCACATAGGCCTTGCGCACGCCCATCACCCGCAGCATCCACCACACACGCGGTGCGGAAAAGAAGCCGGGGCCGTCATAGACCACGATCGTATCGGTGTCGCTGAGGCCGAGCGCGCCGGCCTGTTCCGCGAAGAATTCCGGCGAGGGCAGGGAGTGCGGCAGGCCGGTCGTGTGATCGGCAATCTTGTCCTGATCGAAGAAAACGGCGCCGGGCAGGTGACCGGCCGCGAATTCTTCCGCGCCATTGCGCTTGTGCGCCGGCAGATACCAGGAAGCATCCACGAGACGAAACCCGGCCGTGCCGAGCTGCTTTTCCACCCAGTCCGCCGAAACGACGAAACGGCTCTTATCCGTGCTCACGATGTCTCTCCCGATCTCAGGCAACAGCTTCAGGCGCGCCGAAACGAATGCGGAAGCGCCTGTTCTCCTTGCCCTTCTTTTCTATCTTGGCAATGTGAATATCGCCCACTTCCTGCGTTTCGGAAACATGGGTGCCGCCGCAGGGCTGGCTGTCGATGCTGGAGTTTTCGCCGATGCAGACGAGGCTGACCCGGCCGAGGCCCATTGGCGGGCGTACATTCTTGGATTTGACGATGCCCGGATTGGCAGCCAACTCCTCGTCGGTGATCCATTGCAGGAAGATGGGATGGTTGGCTTTCACCAGCTCCATCAGCTTGGCCGTCACCTCATCCTTGTCGATGGTTTCCGACATGTCGAAATCGACACGCGATTCGTCCTCGCCGACGGCAGCGCCGGTGATCGGCCACTGGCAGACGACGGAGAGCAGATGGCAGGCGGTGTGCATGCGCATCAGCTTGTAGCGGCGTGGCCAGTCCACATGCAGGGTCAGCTTTTCGCCGACTTCAGGCGAGGGCTGGCCTTCAAGCGGCACATGGACGATTACGCTCTTGTCGGCACCGTTTCTGGTGATGCCGAGTTCGATGCGCGAACCATCCGCCCGCTCGAGAAAGCCGCTATCGCCCGGCTGGCCGCCGGAGGTCGCATAAAAGCAGGTCTGGTCGAATTCTATGCCGCCATCCTCATGCACCGCCGTGACGATCGCTTCTGCGGTGGAAAGATAAAAATCGTCACGGAACAGGGCATTCACAGGCATTTCGGCATGTCCTCAAACGGTTTCGTACGGAACCGCAATCTCGCTTTTTGTCGCCAGCCACTGCGGAACGGGAAGGCCCTTGGAGCGCAGGAAATCCGGATTGAACAGCTTCGACTGATAACGATTGCCGTAGTCGCACAGTATCGTCACGATTGTATGCCCCGGACCGAGCTCGCGGGCAAGGCGGATTGCGCCGGCAATGTTGATGCCGGAGGAACCGCCGAGGCAAAGCCCTTCCTTCGTGACGAGATCGAACAGCACCGGCAGCGCTTCCGTATCCGAGACGCGATAGGAGAAATCCGGGGTGAAGCCTTCCAGATTGGCGGTGATGCGACCCTGTCCGATACCTTCGGTGATGGAGGAACCTTCGGATTTCAGCACGCCGTTCTTGTAATATTCGTAGAGCGCGGCGCCTTCAGGGTCGGCAAGGCCGATCTTGATATCAGGGTTGAAATCGCGCAGGCCATCGGCCACGCCCGCCAGCGTTCCGCCTGATCCGACCGAGCATATGAAGCCATCGACCTTGCCGTCCGTCTGGTCCCAGATCTCAGGGGCCGTCGTTTCGATATGGGCCTGACGATTGGCGATATTGTCGAACTGGTTGGCCCAGATCGCACCGTTCTCATCGGTCGCGGCAAGCTGTTTTGCCAGCCGGCCGGAAACCTTCACGTAATTGTTCGGGTTGGAATAGGGGGCGGCCGGAACTTCGACCAGCTTTGCGCCGAGAAGCTTCAGCGCGTCCTTCTTTTCCTGGCTCTGCGTCTCGGGAATGACGATGACCGTCTTGTAGCCCAGCGCATTGGCGACCAGCGACAGGCCGATGCCGGTATTGCCTGCCGTGCCTTCCACGATGGTGCCGCCCGGGCGCAGCTGCCCGCGCCGTTCGGCGTCGCGGATGATATAGAGCGCGGCGCGATCCTTCACCGACTGGCCGGGATTGAGGAATTCCGCCTTGCCGAGGATTTCGCACCCCGTCGCTTCAGAAGCGGCTTTCAGACGGATGAGCGGCGTATTGCCGATGGCACTGAGCGCAGAGGGATGAATGGTCATGATCGAGCCTTCTTGTCTGAGCGGAAATTAGGTGCCGTTATGTCCCGTTACAACCGCCTCAAGGCAAGAAATTATCTTCCCGGCTTTGGCTTAGCCACGCAAAATTTTGCCGATACCCAATTTTATGCGGTCTTCTTCAGCGCGGCATAGGCGGCAAGCGCTCTTTCCCGCGCCTTTGCATGGTCGACGATCGGCAGCGGATAGGTCTTGCCAAGCTCGACACCCGCCTTCTTCAGCACCTCCTTCGGTGCTTCGAATGGCTTGTGAATATATTTCCGCTCAAGCTTTTCAAGCTCCGGCACAAAACGGCGCACGTAGTCGCCATCACCGTCGAATTTCTCACCCTGCAGGATCGGGTTGAAAATGCGGAAGAATGGCGAGGCATCCGCCCCCGAACCCGCCACCCATTGCCAGTTGGCGGCATTGGAGGCCGGGTCGGCATCGACAAGCGTATCGCGGAACCATTTCTCGCCTTTCCTCCAGTCGATCAACAGATGTTTGATGAGAAAGGAGGCCGCGATCATGCGCACCCGGTTGTGCATGGTGCCGTGTTTCCATAATTGCCGCATCCCGGCATCGACGATGGGATAGCCCGTCATGCCGCGCGTCCAGGCTTTGAAGGATTTCTCATCGTCGCGCCAGCCGAAGGCATCGAAACTGTCGTTCCAGTTTTTCTCGTCCAGTTCGGGGAAATGAAACAGCAGGTGATAGCAGAATTCCCGCCAGGCGATTTCCTTGCGGAAACGGCTGATATCGTTTGAGGCCATGTGGCGGGAAAGCCCCTTCGTCGCGTGCCAGACGGTGGCGGGCGATATTTCCCCCAAGGCCAGATGCGGCGAGAGCATCGAGGTCGCGTCCTTTGCCGGAAAATCGCGACCTTCTTCATAACCCTTCAGGGCGCCATCGATGAAGCCATCGAGTTTCTCCTGCGCGCCGTCTTCTCCGGGCGCCCAGACCTCGCTGAAGTGCTTCGCCCAGTCCGGCTTGACCGGCAGCAGCTTCCAGTCATCGAGCTTTTCCGATTTCGGCCACGTCTTCAGTGCCTTCAGGCTCTTCGGCGTCTGCGCCGGGGCATGCGGCTCCTCGCCACCCTCCAGTGCCCGCCAGAAGGGCGTATAGACCCGGTAAGGCCCGCCGGACTTCGTCTGCAGCCGCGACGGCTCATGCAGCAGGTGGCCGGAAAAGCTGCGGACCGTCAGGCCGTTGTCGCGCAGTTTCTGCTTCAGCGCCCTGTCGGTGGCCACGCCAGCCGGATCGTAACGCCGGTTCCAGAAAACGGTATCAGCGCCGGTGTCGGATATCAGTTGCAGAAGTGTCTTTTCGGCCTCGCCGCTTAGAAACAGAAGACGGCTGCCGCTTTTTTCCAGCGCGGCGGAAAGCGAGGCAAGCGAATGGTGAAGCCACCACTCCTGAGCACCGCCCAGCGGGCCAGAGGATTTTTCCCTGACATAGACGGGAATGATGGGGCCGCCGTGATCCACAGCTGCGAGAAGGGCAAGATTGTCCGAAAGGCGCAGATCCCTGCGGAACCAGACGATGACGGGGGAGGCTGTTGTCGGCATGAAGGGACCCGGTTCACTTCCGCTTGAACGAGTGTTGAAACGCTTTGTTCCGCAAATCGGCTAGAATGGAAAGATGGGGCACATGGTTTCTCGGGGGGTATTTTTTCACCCTTGAAACCGCAGGTGAAGGGAACCAACTGGAGGAGCCGGCGTTTGTCGCGGGTTAATAGAGCATGGAAGTGCAATCAATGTTGCTGAATGACGTTAAGTGGGAAAAGCCCGTTACCATCTCCCTTGAAAACGGCGCTCCCCGGATTTTCAACGGCGTTTACGAAGCCTTCGATTTTTTGCAGCACGAATGGCCCGAACGGGGCGACAAGGTGCATGAACAGGCGCTGCGTCTGTGCCGCGCTTCGCTGATGGGCGACGTGGCGGGCGAAATCGCCCGCACGGCCTTCGTAGCAGCCAGCCGGCAGGCGCAATGCCTGATGGAGGACAAGGCGGAAGCGCAGAACAGGATCGCATCCTGAACCGGTTGAGGACTGATGCATTGGGAGGCCACCCGGCAGAATCGGGTGGTCTTGTTTTTTGGAGGTCAGGAATCGGGTTGTTTCGGACGCAGGATATGGCATCGTGTGCGCCCGAAAGCGGATGAATGAATGCGATGACCAACCACTACGGCTATATTGTTTTTCCCACGGCGCTTGGCCATTGCGGCCTCGCGTGGGCGGGGCGCGGCATCGCCCGTCTGCAATTGCCCGGCGCCGATGCCGGCGAAACCGAAAAGCTTCTCCTGAAACGTCTGCCGTCATCCACAATTGCGGTTCCCGAAACACGCACGCGTGAGGTGATCGCGATGATCACCCGTTATTTCAGCGGTGAGCCGATCGATTTTGCCACCGTCGAACTCGATCTTGCCGGGCAGGATCGTTTCTTTCTCGATGTCTACGCGGTTGCCCGGCAGATCGGCTGGGGCCGCACGACGACCTATGGCGGTATCGTGAAGGATCTTGGCCTCGGCATGGAGAAGGCCCGCGACGTTGGCCAGGCCATGGCGAAAAACCCGGTGCCGCTGATCATTCCCTGCCACCGGGTTCTGGCCGCTGGCGGCCGGCTGGGCGGCTTTTCCGCACCCGGCGGAACCACCACCAAACTGCGCATGCTTGATCTCGAAAATGCCGGCCGCAGCCGCGCCGATGAGGCGCAGGGCAGCCTGTTTTGAAGCAATGACAGATCAGGTCGCATGAATAGGCGTCTGATTTCTGCCCATTTCTCGTCAAATTGTCGCTAAATTGTCACAATACACGGGCGCCCTCTAACATAAGGGCGAGACGTTTGAGAGTATCCGCGTTAATTCTATCCGCTGCCTTGGCTTTTACAGTCGTGGCGCCGGCCTCCGCCGGCATGCTGAACCAGGCAGAGAAATACACCGGGCTGCACGAGTCCAGGAACAACAAGAGCCTGAAGAACATTCTGGGGGCCAATCCCCGCAGCACCCCGTGGTGTGGTCTCTTCCTGCATGCCGTCGCCAGCAAGGCCGGCCGGCAGTCTCCCAAATCCTATGGATTTGCGAAATCCTGGAGTTCTTTCGGTTATGCCGTGCCGGTGGGCGAAGCCAAGCCGGGTGACGTTGTCGTCATTCGCAACGGCCGCGGCTACCACGCCGGTATCCTGAAGAGCATGAGCGGCAAGACCGCCAAAATCCTCGGTGGCAATCAGTCCGGCCGGGTGCAGGTTTCCAACTTCAGCCGCAAGGCCATTGTTTCCGTCCGCCGCTGACGGCCGACAGCAGTATATGTCTTATAAAGGCGGGCCATGACCCGCCTTATCCGTTTCAGGAAGCCTATGGCTGCTCCCTGACGCCCGGTGCAGCCTCTCGCTGGTCGTCGTCCTCCAGATCAGTGGCGACGATAAAAGCGTCCTCGTGCTGGCGTGCGGCCTGTCGACGGGCGCGCAGGCTCATGGTCTCGTCCGGATAAATCTCGCCCTCCCTGTCCTTGAGTTCGCTGTCGGTTTCAAAACGCGCCACGTCGTCGTCGCGAATGTCGAGCGGTTCGGTTTTCGGCTTTTGCGGGGTGCTCATGGAAGATTCTCCTGCGGGTTCCTGCAGACAAAACGATCTTCACTCGATGCCGGTTCCCTTTTGCGAGGAAAAGCGCGTTCACAGACGGCTGCGCGGAACAAAGTCTGGCTTTTTCTGTTTTTTCAGTGGCACAATAAAACAGCTGCAACACGAAGAGGGAGGCCCGTTATGAGCCAGGATCGCGAAGCCGCAATCCGTGAAAAAGCGCGCGCAATATGGGAGAGGGAGGGAAGACCGGACGGGCACCACGAACGACACTGGATCGAAGCGGAGCGGGAACTCTCGGCAGGTGCGGAAACCGCAAAGACCAGCGGCAGGAACGGCGTGAAGAAATCCGCTGCCGCCAAGGCTTCGGCCGAAAAAGCGCCCGCGAAGAAGACGCCGGCAAAAAAGCCTACGGCGGCAAAAGCCAAATCCCCGGCGGTCAAATCGCTTGAGAAGGAGCAGAAAGCCGCAGGTAACAGAAAAGAAGACGATCTGACCGAGAGCCTTGAGGAGAGCTTCCCGGCAAGTGATCCGCCGGCGCTTACCAACGCCACGAAGGCCACCAAGCGGGCGGTCAGGAAGAGCTGATTGGCTGGAGCCCGCCATCCGGCGGGCAGGAAAATGCCATGAGCCGGATCGGGCGAATGCAACTGCACTTCGCTCTTCAAAACATGTTTTTGAGAGAAATGGCTCCCCGGGCCGGATTCGAACCGGCGACCTGTCGATTAACAGTCGAATGCTCTACCGCTGAGCTACCAGGGAACGTGCGCTGCTTGGCGCGGTGTGAGCGGGGTAATACAAATGCTTTTCCGATTTGCCAAGCGCTTTTTTCAAAAAAAACGCATTCCTCTTGTTTTATCTCGCCGGAGTCCCGATTTTCCGGGCTTATCGGCACTGAAAAAATTATCCACAGGCCGAATGCAAAAGGGCAGGATGGCATGAAATTCGGTATGGACCACAAGACGGGTCGTCTCAATGTCGGGAAATGGAGTCTTGCCATGCCACGTTCGCGTGTCGGCAGGATCGCCACCGGCTCCGCTCTGGTGGTTGGCGGAACGCTGGGTTTTTTACCCGTCCTCGGTTTCTGGATGATTCCGCTCGGTCTCGTCGTTCTCTCGCATGATCTGCCGGCGGTGCGCCGCAGGCGACGGCGGCTGGCGGTGTGGTGGGCCTCGCGACAGAACCGCCGGGAAACCCGCAGCAGGGACCGCCAGTAGGCCTTATCCGGCAATCGAGCTGCTGATGCCCTGTCCGGCCCAGAAGGCGGCATAGGCGAGCGCTGCGAAATAAATCGCCGTCAGGCCGAGAAACAGGTAGCCGCCAAGCACGGTGACGCCGTCCCTCTGGATCATGCCGGCCGAAAACAGCAGGATGGCAACCCCCGGCAGGGTGTTGGAAAAGGGAATGAAGCCGAGCGGCATCATCAGCAGCACACCCGCCGTCATCAGCGCGAGCCCGTTTATCCTGTTGGCGACGATGCCCGTCGTCAGCGCCGGAATACGCGGACGAATGAAACGGTCGAGCTTGGAGACGATGGCGACACCCTTCCGGAGCGCCGGCACCAGCTTTGCCGTTTCCATCTGCCGGTCGAGAATCTTCGCCGGCAGCCAGGGCAGGCGGTTCAGCGTGATCGCGAGGCTGACAAGGATGATCGCCGCGCCGAAAACGGTGCTGACGCCGGGAATGGAGACCGGAATGAGAAAGGGCAGGGAGGCAATGGCGCAGATGAGCAACAGGCCCTGTTCGCCGATCGCTTCCATCAGTTCGCGCAACGTGATCGTCTGGCCCTGCAGCTTGCCTATCAGCTTTTCCAGCGTGGTGCTGAGCTTTTCAGACGTATCAGTGAATGCGAATTCGTTCGTCATGCCGCTTCCCGGAAGTTGTTTTAACTCCGGGTTTGATACCATTCATCCTGCCTGATGCCTATCACTGATAGAAAAGGAACATCCGGCTTCCGGTGGCGTCATTCGTCTCGCTAGTGGGAAACCCAGCTGCTGTAGGCCCCGGCAAGAAGAACCACCAGCAGGATAACGAGTATGACCGGATTGATCGACGTAATGAAGTTTACATAGTCCATGATAACTTCCTCCTCTTTCCTCCGGGTTCCATTCTACAGCAAAAAGGCGAGTTTATCTACCTCAGGGTGAAATTTCGCATCGCAGCAACCGATGGCCTGTGCCGACTGGAATTGTTCGTCTTTCTCATTTTTCGCGATGCAAAAATAAATCTTCCAACATTTGCCATTCTCTTGCGTTGTGTCTAATCCTGCTGCTGCGTCGGCTCTTCTCGGTCCGCCGCGCGCCATCGCAAATCGCGTGAATAACCGTCGATATGCCTTGGTTTTCCTGCCCGCCTTCGCTCCGAAACACTTTTCCCGGGGACATGAAATGCTGAAAAACATCTATGCCTGGACGATGGCGCTTGCGGCGCGCAAAACCGCCGTGTGGTGGCTGGCGATCGTCGCTTTCGTGGAAAGCTCGGTTTTCGTCGTGCCGGCGGATGTGCTTTTCCTGCCCATGGTGCTGGCCAAGCCGAAAAAGGCGATGTTTTATGCGCTTGTGGCCACGGTCGCCTCGGTTCTCGGCGGCATCGCCGGCTGGTTCCTCGGTCATTATGCCTTTGAAAGCATCGCGCGGCCCATTCTGGAATTTTACGGCAAGCTCGACAGTTTCGAACACCTGAAGAACTCGGTGGACTACGAGACCATCGTTCTCCTGCTGGTGACATCGGGGCTCGCGCACCTGCCGCCGATCAAGGTGGTGACGATCCTCTCCGGTGCGGCCAATATCAGCCTCGGCCTGTTCATTCTCTCAGCCGTCGTCACGCGCGGCGCACGCTTTTTCATCCTTGCCGGATTGCTGCAGAAATACGGTGAACCGGTGCGCCATTTCATCGAAAAACGCCTCGGCGCCATCACGGCGGCGGCGGCCGCAGCGCTCATCGCGGTCTATGCGGTCTATGTTTTTGTGCGCTGATCGAACGCAATTTTTCTACTCTTACAATACTGTCGCATAACTTTCAGCCTGCTGTCAGAATCCGTCTGTATCGGTTCTCCTGTCGAGTAAGGGAACCGTTTTATTATGCGAAGATTTTGGAAGTGCTCCTTTTGGGGCATGGGCGTTGCTGTGCTTGCGGCAGGCGGATATCTTTATGCCATCCAGCTCCTCGGGAATTTTCACGAGGTGGTTGCCGGTCAGCTTTACCGCTCCAACCAGCCGAGCAACGAAGAGCTTGTCCGCTACACCAGGGATCACGGCATCAAGACGGTCATCAATCTGCGCGGGCCAAACGAATCCAAGGCCTGGTATCGCGATGAGGTCGAAACCGCGCGCGAACTCGGGCTGCGGCATATTGATTTCGGCATGTCCGCCAGTCAGGAACTCGACATGAGCAGGGTGAACGAGCTGGTCGCGATCATGCGCGATGCACCGAAACCCATTCTCATCCATTGCAAGGCCGGCGCCGACCGCACGGGCCTCGCCACCGCCCTTTATCTCAGCCGCGTCGCGCGTCTCGGCGAAAAGGAAGCGGAGAGCCAGCTTTCGGTGCGTTACGGCCACATCGGCATTCCCTATCTCTCCGCGACCTATGCCATGGACCAGACCTGGGAAAATGTGGAGCATATGCCGATTACCGACGACTTCGCCATAGCGTCGAACGAGTTCTGAAGGCGTTAGGGTCAAGCTTCTCCAAAATCGTGGATCGTCTCCCGCAAAGGGATTGCGTTCGTCCTGGTTGCTGATGTGATTGGGGCGGGCGCAACTCCGTTTTTCCAGTCTAGCGCACGGGCGGGTGATGACGTGACGTGACGGTGGATCAGTATCTGGCCCGCAAGGTAGACGATCAGCCAGATATAAGCGCGTCACATATAGCTTGATAAAGCATATGGCTGGCAGGTGCAGTGCGCTCACCCGCGTCCGGCTTCCCGCGACTGCAGGCGAACCCAATTGGTGGCAAACGGCCGGTTCAGTCGCTTCCGAGATCCGGTTTCCAGCCGCGTGTATATCCCTTTCCCATGATGGCAACCGCAAGGGAGAGCTGTTCCTGCAAATGTTCGATTTCACCAAGCAGTGTTTCCACGGCCGCCTTCGCATCGCCGTCATGGCACTGGATGATGAAGCCAGCTATGTCGTCAGGCCGTACAGGAGTGATTTTCGCAGCGTCGGACATATTGGTGACCTCTCTTTTGTTCACTAAATGTTCTAATTTTGATGGAGAGTCAACAAAGCAATGCGTGCCGTCCTTCTCTTTGATGAAAGACGGGTGGCACGAACAGGGAGGACAAATCCTGAACCTGTTCATTCGAGCGGTATTCATCGACAACGGCTTGCCCATCAGTCTTCGGCTTGAGCAACTCTAGGCGGCGTGGTTTGCGCCGGCGGCGCCGACTGAAGAAGATCGGCAGATGAGACGGACCGGCAAGGGCTGCGTCAAAAAGCCCGTGCCTGAATGTATGAATGAAGTTGCTGAAACAGCAGCTTTGACGTAGCTCTTCCATGAGAAGTCGTACAAATAATAGCCTGGAAATATTCAAAATGACGGATTGGAATTGGGTAGACTTGTTCCCTTTGGTCTTCTTCCCGTTCAAGATTCTCGTGTTGGGCACGGGCATGTTCTTCGCCATCAAATGGCATCATGATCAGGCGAAGAAGGACAACAAAACCGGCGGGTCGTAAGCGTCCGCCGAACACTCATCTGACGCCTCGGATTAGTCTGTTGGATATCCGGAAATACGGAAGCAATTCGCCAGGCAGGCGACGGAATCCGACGCGCTTGCCCTATGGGCTCTGTCGTACCGGACGATGGTGTGATCAGCCGGATCGGCTTCCGCCTCTCCATATTCTCGGTGCAGCTTCTCATTCTCCGGTTCAGGAGTTCGAATCGCCCCTGATCTTTCCGATAGCGACACACCGCCATACCAGGCGATGTTCTCGTTTGGGGAGGAGGCAGCGCGTATTAGGAAATCATTTTTTAGGGGAGGGATGAGGGCGCATTATGCGCGCGAAAAGAACCGTTGGCACAACACCAACTGTAACCGGCTCTTTTGTGTAAACTGCTTGAGGGTGGGGGATGCCTCAAGTCTTTGAATTTAATGGTCGGAGCGGCGGGATTCGAACCCACGACCCCTTGACCCCCAGTCAAGTGCGCTACCGGGCTGCGCTACGCTCCGAACCTGAAAGCCGTTTATATATAAGCCTGTTAGGGTGCAAGCGGAAAATCGCCTTTTCTCAAAAAAACGAACAAAGTGTGTGGACGGCGGCAGGTGCGGGACTCCGGTTACCGTGTTGCGCCCACATGCTTCCGTCAAACGCATGACACATCCTCTTTCCATCATTGTCGGAACCTGCCGTGATCTTCAGCGTTCAATGGCAGCGGAACTGAAACTCAGGGAGATGAAACATGTCCGAACTCGTCGTTGTCGGTTTTGATGGAACGGAAGAAGCCGACCGGGTGCTTCTGAAGCTTGCGGGCCTGAAAAAGGAATATCTGGTCGATCTGGAAGACGCCGTGGTCGTCGTTCGCGATGAAAACGGCAAGGTGCATCTGAAGCAGAGCGTCAATCTGACGGCAATCGGCGCAAGCTCCGGCTTCCTGTCCGGCGGCCTGTGGGGCGGCCTTGTCGGCCTGCTGTTCCTCAACCCCCTGGCGGGATTTGCGATCGGCGGCGCGATCGGCGCCGGCACCGGTGCATTGGCCGGTTCGCTGACGGACTATGGAATCGATGACGATTTCATCAAATCGCTCGGCGAAACCATTCCGAATGGGTCCTCGGCGCTGTTCGTGCTGATCCGCAAGGTGCAGCCGGAAAAGGTTATGGCGGAACTGGAAGGGCTGCGCGGGCGCGTCATCAAGACATCGCTGTCACCGGAACAGGAAGCGGAGCTGCAAAAGGCGCTTTCGGGCGGAACCGGGCAAGCCGCCGCGCCCGTCGCCTGAGCGGGGCGCCCAAAATGCGCTGCGGCATGATCCATGTCGCAGCGTTTCCCTCAGACTGGCCGGACGTGGCGGCTCACACCGTCAGCGTGCCTGTCTTCGGTTGTGGCCAGGTCAGATAATAATAACGGCTGCCGACGCTGCCGAAAAATGCGTTGTCGCCGGAAATGCTGTCGACATAGGCGCCGCTGGCGGTCTTGGCATAGGCCGATCCGTCGCGCTTGAGGTGGTCCTTCAGAAAATCGCTCCAGCCGGTCGTGGTGATCTCCGTTGCCGGTTTCGAGGTGGTTTTCGAATCGGACTTCACGTCCCAGGCCAAGACCTGCGCCCCTTCCGACGGATCCGATACGGTCAGCGTGCCGGCGGCCAGCGCGTCCAGCATCGCTTTTGCCTGTGAGGCCTTGGCCGGGTCCTTGGAGAGGTCTTCCAGCATCGCTTTCAGATCCTTCATGAAGCCGGCCTGCGTTATGTCGCCGGAAGACGTCTGCTCTGTCGTCTCACTTGCCGTTTCCTCGCTGGAGCTTTGCGCATATTGCGCCAGAAGCTGCGTCAGCCTCGTATTGGTGGAGGAAGAGGACGTATCGACCCCATAGGTGCCGAGAAGAGAGGACCGCGATGAGGACGATGAGGTTGCAGCGGAATTGTCCTCCTGCTCCCTGATGGCCTTGAGGGCCAGTTTGGTGGCGGTGAGGCGTGTGGAGAGGTCGATGGAGGAGACCATTGCGTCAATATTTCCATGATCAGGCCCGATACGCATCATTCGTATCGAACCGGCACGGCGGGAGCGCGGTCCCGCCTTTCGTCCTCTCTCATAAGAAGACCGGGCGCGTCCCGACCGTTGTTCAGGCAGGAACGCACCCGGTCTTAATGGCCGTAGTTTGCGCGACGCTTGCGGCTTAATTTTCCTGAACGGAAACGCCGTTCGGGCCAATGTTCATCTCGATCCCCTTCGGCTTGCTTTCCTCATGCCAGACATAGGCGCCAAGGCCGGCGATGACCACGACGAGCGCGCCGATGATGAGGTAGAGATTATTGGTCTGCGTCATAGGATGTCTCCCCGTTGGACAATCGAAATCGGGAGCTAAACGCATGAAATCGCGAAAGGTTCCGTAAGGGTAAGCATTTTAGGCGCTGCTTGTGCGACGACGCAGGCTTTCGCGTTTTTCCAGCGCCATGCAGCCCCACAATATACCGAGCAGCAGGAAGAAATGCCGCCAGTGATCGGTGTCGATAACGGCGCCGATCATTACGTGGCCGACGAAGGTCACCCAGGAAATGATCAGGAAGGGTTGCCAGGGCCGGGGACGCAGCAGATGCCTGAAACCGGCGGCGATGGTCCAGCAGATCAGGAGAAGATAGATGACGAAGCCGAACCAGCCATGCGTGGTCAGGCTTTTCAGCCAGATATTATGTTCGGCGGCGGGAAAGATATCGTCAAAGACCAGCGGGCCGATGCCGAGCGGATGTTCCATCGCCAGCAGGAAACCGAGATAGTGACGGGCAAAACGCCCGAGATGTCCGCCATCATAGGATTGCACCGCCGAGGCGCGGCTGGAGAACAGATCGGCCACCTGCTTGAATTGCAGTGCGATGATGACCGCCGCCACCATGAGCGCCGCCGCGACGAGAAACAGCACGAGGATCTTCAGGCGAAATGCCGCTGTGCGCTCCTTCAGCAGCATGACGAAAACGAGCAGGACCGCGGCGAACAGAAACAGGCCCCAGGCTGCGCGCGAGAATGACAGGAACACGCCAAGCGACAGGATCAGCAGTCCGAGGATGCGCCAGGGCGCATGCATCGCCTTGCCGGAAAGCAGGCCATAGATCAGGTAAAGCGACGGTGTCACCAGAAAGGGACCGAAGACGTTCGGATCCTGAAATGCTCCCTTGGCGCGGTCGTAGAGGGTAAATACCTCGAAGCCCGGAAGGGCATGGAAATAGCCGATGATGCCGAGCAGGGAGGTGATCAGTGCCGCCGCCAGCCAGGCCCGGAAAATCAGCAGCAGCCGCTGGAACTTGTCTTCGATGATTGCCGCATAAAAAACCGAGGTGAGTGCCAGAAAGGTCGATACCGCGAGATAAAGCGGTCCCTCATCCAGATCGGCCATGGTGGTCAGCGACAGATAGCCGCCGATATTGAAGGCGAGCAGCAGGCACAGAAGCAGCACGACGGTGCGTGAAAGGCGCAGGCCAAGCAGGAACCAGAGCGCGACCTGTCCCACCATCATCAGCTCGTAGGGCGCCGGCTCGGAAATGACGAAGCCGGAGAGGAACACGCCGAAGGCGATGAAGAACGAGCCGATGAGCCGCATGGTGGCCAACGGCGCATCGAAACCCGGAGCGTGCTGGTAACCGGTGTGGGTCAATAGGCGTTTTCCGATTTGAGCAGCCGGATCGGCGTCAGGAACAGGATCTTGAGATCGAGAAACAGCGACCAGTTCTCGATGTAATAAAGATCGTATTCGGTGCGGAACTTGATCTTGTCGCCGTGGTCGATCTCGCCGCGCCAGCCATTGATCTGCGCCCAGCCGGTCACGCCGGGCTTGACCTTGTGGCGCGCGAAATAATGCTCCACCACCTCGGTATATTTCAGATCGCCGGTCTGGGCGTGGACAGCGTGCGGCCGTGGCCCGACGAGAGACAGATCACCGTAGAGAACGTTGAAAAGCTGCGGCAGCTCATCCATCGAGGATTTGCGCAGGAAACGCCCGACCGGCGTGACGCGCGGGTCGTTCTTGGTGACGGCCTTCTTGGCGGTTGGGTCGCTGAGTTCCGTATACATGGAGCGGAACTTCCAGACATTGATCGTTTCATTGTTGAAGCCGTGACGCTTCTGCTTGAAGAGGACGGGACCTTTCGACGTCGTTTTCACGGCAATGCCAGCACCCACCATCACCGGCCACAGAAGGGCTATGCCGATGAGGCTGAAGGTGATGTCGAATATGCGCTTCGCCACCGAATCCCAGTCGCGGATCGGCTTGTCGAACACGTCGAGCATCGGCACGGTGCCGACATGGGAATAGGCGCGGGGACGGAAACGCAGCTTGTTGGCATGGGCCGCGATGCGGATATCGACCGGCAGCACCCAGAGTTTGCGGAGAAGCTGGAGAATGCGTGCCTCGGCGCTGAGCGGCAGGGCGATGATCAGCATATCGAGTTTCGTCAGACGGGCGAATTCCACCAGTTCCGCAAAGGTGCCAAGCTTCGGATAACCGGCGACAACCTCGGGAGAGCGCTCGCTCTTCCGGTCGTCGAAAATCCCGCAGATACGGATATCATTGTCCGACTGCTGCTCCAGCGAGCGGATGAGGTCTCTGGCAGAATCGCCGCCGCCGACGATGACGGCGCGGCGTTCCATCACGCCGTTGCGGCTCCAGTGGCGAATGGCGAAGCCGAGCAGCAGCCGCCCGGTGAAAATGGCAACCGCGCTTATCGCGTACCATATGCCGAATGCCGGCCAGGAATGCAGGGCCTCAGGGAAAAAGAGGAGAAGGAAACAGGCGGCGCCAACGAAGGACAGGCAGACGGCGCCCTGAATGCGGGCGAACATCTTCAGAGGCGTCCGCAGCGTCGGCAGCTGGTAGCAATCGCCCGCCTGCAGCAGGAAAACGCAGAGGGCCGCACCCAGCACGCCGCTGCCGAAAACCGCAAGAAAGATTTCGAGCCCGCGATCGGCGGCAATGCCGTTGATGATGGCGGCAATGACCACGAGCATCGCAAATTCCAGCAGCCGCAGCTGCCCGATCACCATATTCGGCGAATGGTTGCCGGCACGCAGCTGGTTGGCGATCTGTCGTGCAAGCGGATTGAGGACGACGGTTTCGGATGCCGAAAGCTCACGGGCTTCGTGCTCGGAGATTTTCTTGCGCAACGACGCCAGATCGAATTGCGGTCTTTCCTTGTCAGCCTTGGTCATTGCTTTAGTCCGCACCCTCCAGCGCCTCGACCCGAAAATCAGATATGATTTTCGAAGGGAACGATGCGCAACTTCAAAGTGGTAAAGCCTCCCTTGTCCGCCGGAACGGGCGCACGTGCTCCACGAGCAGGAAGCTAGCCGAAACATGCTAAGAAACGTTTATGATGAATTTCTACAGGATTGTGGAATATACAATCAAAAATCGTGTTTTTGAAATGTCTTTAGAGCAACAGCAGGTCACGATAGAGCTTCATCATGTCATCAGCCATGACCGGCGTTGAAAACTTCGCCCTGAAGCTGTCGGGCCGTGGCATGACCCTTGTTGCCCAGTCGGCGTCCTCAATATCCCTGACCATGATTTTCGCGAGAGCATCTGCATCTCCGGCCGGAACGAGGGCCTCGCTGTCCTCGCCCAGAACCTCGGGAATACCCCCGACATGCGAAGCGATGACCGTCTTGCCCGCTGCGAGCGCTTCGAGCACGATATAGGGCATCGCTTCGGCGCGTGAGGGAACCACCACGGTCGTCGCCAGTTCAAAAGCCTGTCTGGCGGGCATGGCTGCATGCATGGAAATCCGCCGGGACAGCCCGGCCTGATCGATCATCGCCGCATATTTGTCCCTGTCGGGGCCGTCGCCGACGATGACGCCGGACATGGGCTGGCCAATGCTGCGCTCCATCCTGGCAAAGGCCCTGATGAAAACGTCGGGTCCCTTGAGGTCGCGTAACATGCCGATATAGAGGAAATGCGCGGCGCCCTCACGGGGCGGTACGGTCTCGAATTCGCTTTCCTGCACGCCGTTATAGATCATTGCCGTGCGCGTGCGCGGTTTGCCGACCTTGGTTTCATAAGCCGTCTGTTCGTATTTGCAGACGAAGCAGAGCGCGTCGGTGAAGCGCTCCTGAAACCGCTCGAGCCGCAGGAACAGCTGGCCCTTCACGCTATTGCGGTCATAGTGCAGGCTGCCGCCATGCGGCGAATAGAGGCGGGCTACGCGATACCTGTTCGCCCGCAGCAATGAGCCGATCAGCCGGGCAAGAGCGCCACCCTTGGCGCTGTGCCCGTGCAGGATGTCCGGCCGCAAACTTTTGATATGCTTGTAGGATTTCCACAGCGCCATAAGGTCGCCGGGGCTGATGGACCGTCGGATGGGCAGGCGGGTGAGGCCAAGCTCCAGCATCGGGGTGATCTGCGCGAAAAGCCGTTCCTCATGCGCGCCGCCGGTCGAGCTGTCGCAAACGATGCCGACCTTGTGGCCCTGTTTGACATGTTCTTCGATCAGGTCGCGGACATGGCGGAAGACGCCGCCGACGGGGGAGCGGAAACAGTGAATGATGCGCAGGGGAGGGCCGTCATCCGACACGTGTGCCACTCCGGCGTTCAGAAGAAGCGTTCACGCACATAGACCGTATCGCCCGCCAGAATGGGTGCGGTGATTCCGATCCGGCCGGTCATCACCTCGGCGTTGATCTTGCGGGTAATGTCGACATCGGCCTGGTTGGCGCGCGGCGTGAAGCCGCCGGCAATGGCGATGGCGTTTTGCACCGTCATGCCCGGCACATAGGAATACTGGCCGGGACGACCCACTTCACCCATGATGAAGACGGGGCGATAACGGTCGATCTCGATTGTCACATCGGGATCGCGCAGATAACCCTGGCGCAGCTTGGCGGCGATGGCGGCTTCGAGCTGCGGCAGCGTCTTGCCGCGGGCGGGAACCTGACCGACGAGCGGGAAGGCGACATAACCGGCCTGATCGACCGTATAGGTGTTGGTCAGTCCGGCCTGCTCGAAGACGTTGATACGCAGCCGGTCGCCGCTGTCGACGTGATAGGGCTGCAAGGCGGCCTCATTGAACGACCTTGGCGCGGGTTGATATGCCGCGCAACCGGAAAGGGCCGTCAGGACGGCAAGTGTCAGTGCGGTGACATGTCGTGATCCGGCGAGCGGCATCTGATCTTGCTCCGAGTCGATCTATGAGCTTTCTTATCGTTCTGTTAGGGTTAATGCACGGTAAACGGTCGATCCCGAGAGTCACAATATCTGCTTTATTTCGTCGGATTCGCAGCAATTAACTGTTGTGTTACCGGAAAGACTTAAACTTCGCCAAAATTGGCCATCTATATTTGAATTTGAGCGCCCGAGGTTTGTCTCGGTTACGGAGCCCGCATGAACGGCGATCGCATTGACGACAGGGATGTGGATATCGATCTTGCGGAGCTTGTCGCGGCCATATGGCGGCGCAGGGGCCGCATCGCAGCCGTCACGCTTCTGGCCGGAGGCGCCGCCTTCATCGCCGCCAGCATGATGTCGCCTGCCTACAAGGGCGAGGCGCGGGTCCTCATCGAATCCCGCGCGGCCTCCTTCGGCGCTTCCCAGCAGTCCAACGCGCCGGCCGAGCCCGTGCTCGACGAACTGACGGTTTCGAGCCAGGTGCAGATCCTGCAGTCGGTCGACCTCATCAAGCAGGTCGCCAAAGACATGAAGCTTTACGAGCTGGATGAGTTCGATCCGGAGGCGCATCCGTCGCTCGTCTCGCGGCTGCTGGTTGCGCTCGGGGCCAAGAAGGACCCGCTTCAGGTGTTGCCTGAAGAACGGGTGCTGAAGGCGTTCCGGGAAAAATTGCAGGTCTATCAGGTCGAAAGCTCGCGCGTCATCACGGTCGAATTCTCTTCCGAGGACCCGAAGCTCGCGGCCGCCATCCCCAATGAGATGATGAAGGCCTATATCGCGCTGCAAAGCGGCGCGAAACTGGACACCAGCACGGAAGCGGCCCGCTGGCTTGAGCCGGAAATCGCCAATCTGCGCGAAAAGGTGCGCGAGGCGGACAAGAAGGTCGCGGATTATCGTGCCTCGTCCGATCTTCTGTCCGCGGGGCAGGGCGAAACGCTTGCCACACGGCAACTCGGCGATATCTCCACCGAACTCGGCCGTATCCGTGGCGAGCGCGCCAATGCGGAAGCGCGGGCGGAAGGCGTGCGTAGCGCGCTGGCAAGCGGCCGTCCTCTGGATACTTTCCCGGATGTCGTCGGCTCTCCGACGATCCAGCGGCTGAAGGAAAACGAGACCACCATTCGCAGCCAGATTTCCGATCTGTCGTCCTCGCTGCTGGAAGGCCATCCGCGCATCCGGGCCTTGCGTAACCAGCTTGACGGCATACAGCGGCAAATCCAGGAAGAAACCCGCAAGGTGCTCGCAAGCCTTGAAAACGAGGCCAATGTTTCGCGTCTGCGGGAGCGCCAGCTGGTCCAGCAGTTGAATGTGCTGAAATCGGAAAGCGTGCGCGCCGGCGAGCAACAGGTCGGCCTGAACGATCTGGAACGGGAAGCCTCTGCGCAGAGGCAGCTTCTGGAAACCTATCTTGCCCGTTACCGCGAGGCGACATCGCGTGCCGGTTCGGCCGACTCCACGCCCGCCGATGCGCGCGTGATCTCGACGGCAGTGGAGCCGCGTGAACCCTATTTCCCCAAGACCGGTGCCATCACCATCGTCGTCACCCTGGCGGCGTTTCTGCTTTCCTGCATCGTTGTCATGCTGGTGGAACTCTTCACCGGCCGGGCCTTGAAACCGGTGGGCAGGGGTGAGGCTCCGCCGCTCTCCGATCCGCCGCCCCCGCCTGCGCGCGCGCCGGTCGCTGCGGATGAGACCACGAATGCGCCGGAACAGCCGGTTGCCGCGCGCCACGAGAATATATCGCCGCCCTCCGCCGGAGCGATCCCGGCCGCCGCATACCAGCCCGTTTCCGAAGAGGAACGGCAGATGCCGGTCGCGGCCACGGCCGCCATACCAGCCTTGCCCGGAGAAGACGTGGTTGCCGCGAAAGAAGTGGCTGCGAAAGAGGTCGTGACGGAAGAGGGTGCCGACACGTCCGACGATTTCTCGATCGACGCCGTTGCGGGCTTCCTTGCCACGCGTCTTGCCAAACCGGTCGCTGCGGTCATATCGCCGGCCGGCGACAGCGGTTCGACCACGACCGTCATGCTCGCACGTGCCCTGTCTGAGATGGGCCGTTCGGTCGTTCTCGTCGACATGACGGCCTCGGCCTGTCCCACGCGTCTGATGGTGCCCGAGGCCGGGCTGCCGGGTGTCATGGACCTTCTGGCGGGTGCTGCCGCCTTTGGCGAAACCATTCACGGTGACCGGCTTTCCGACGCCCATATCGTGCCGCGTGGCAACGCGCAGCCGCGCGAGGCGATGCGCGCCATAGACCGCCTGACAATGATCCTCGGCGCCCTGTCGGATGCCTATGATACGGTTCTGGTCGAGTGCGGCGCGGTGCAGATTTCGAGCCTTGAAAAAATGCTGCGCAACCTGCCGGCGGAAATCATCGTCTCCGTGCCCGGCAAGGATGGCGAAATGCTGGAAAAGACGCTCGATGAGCTGGTGGCGCATGGTTACGAACAGGCATTGCCGATGACCGGCATGCGCAAGCCGGGACATTTGAGCGCTGCCTGATCGGCGGCATCCCCGCTCAGTCCGTGACGTCTGTCCTTGGTCGCCCGGCTCGGAAACGCTGTATCAGCGCATAGAGTGCCGGATTGGACTTGATCAGGCTTTTTGTCCGGGCGATGGCGACATAGGCGGATGCCGCTGCGCGGCCCTTCAGCGTCACCGGCAGGAATATATCGTGCTGCGATGTGGAAAGCGGGCACCAGCTGCGTTTGTAAAGCTGGTCGCCGACACCGAAATCGAAGATCGCGGCTCTTTCGCGACAGGCCCGCTCGATCATCAGCCAGAACAGCAACTCACCGGGACTGAGTTCCGAAACCGCCTCATCGATCGATCCGAACTGGCAGATGATGTGATCCTGCTTGCGCGAAAGACCGGATATGGCCGCAATGACCCCCTCGTTTTCACCATGCAGGCGAATGGCGTGCAGTTCGAGAAGACTGTCCGTGCCCGTCTCGGGAAAATTGGCGAGATCGTAGAAGAAATCCCTCACCGATTGGTGCCGGAAAACATCCGGAATGCCCTGAGATGCGAAGCGGGCGGCCTTCTGCCGGAAAAAAGCCTGCAGCAATTCGCATTTTTCCTGCGGTGAACGGGCGATCACATGGCTGTAACCGCCCATTTCCTCGGCCCTTCGGCTCTGGATACGGAATTTCTTCCGCCTTCTTTTGGCGTTGACCTGCCGCAGGGTGGTTTCAAAACTCTCCAGCAGCGGCAGTTGAAAGGCCGGGTTCTGGTTTTCGACGGAAGCGAGATACGAGAGCGGGTTGGTCCTGCCGCGCCAGGCGAGCGGTATGTTCTGCAGGGCAAGGATATCCGCGCGGCCATGCAGCAGTTTTCGTGCTTCTCGCGCGATGGCGTCTGCGGTTTTCTGGCTGGCCTGTTCGGCAAAAGCCGGATCGAAGAGGCCGGTATTGATATTGTTGAAACGGCCACCCGGAAAACGCGCCTTGCGGATGCCGCCTTCCTTCACGATTTCGAGAGGCAGCAGGAAGACCGTCTTTCCACCCTGACTGCCGCGAATGACCAGCAGCGGGCTCCCTTGAGTCTGCGCCCAGATGGAGCACCAGCCGAAACCCTGATGCAGTGAATTGAGCGGGTCGCTTTCCATCTGCTCCCAGTCGGAACGGATGGCGGAAGTATCGTCGACGAGATCGATCGCCAAACGGTCAGCGCCCCGCCGTTCGTCCTGAACGGTGGCCGGTGCCTTGCTCTGGCTTGTTATGACCGGCCCCGCAGCCGCCATTCACTCTCTCCGGTTGTTTCAGGCGCACTATAGCGTTGAGCGGCAAACAATCGGTTTATAAAATTTCGACCTGCGGATGTCCCGTAGCAGGGACGCTCATCCCTGTTTTTTGGGGCCAGCCATCCATTTGATGATGAGCATGGCCGGCAGGATCCACAAAAGCCCGCTCAGCACGAAATAGGCGAGATGCACCCACCAGGGCGATTGCGCCAGCGTCGCCGAGGCGATGGCCGTCGCCGCCACCGCGTAGATGACGACGAGGCAGATGATGACGATGGTGCCGATAAGCGATCTGAGGCGAGGGGGCATGAAATCTTCCATCATTAAATGTCTGTGCGGACTATACCGCCGCGACCGCATGCCGCAAACCCTGAGGCCTTGTTTTGTGGTGCCGGTTGAGGCTAATCAACATGACTGTATGAGGGAGACGTGAAAGATGCGTTCGAGCGGCATGACGATGGCAAACGGTTCTGCGGACATGGTGGTGGAGGCTGCCCTGCAGAAACAGGAGAAGAACCGCCGCCTGCTGCGCATCTGGCTGCGTGTCGTTCTCTTCACGCTCTTCTGTCTTGTCCTCGTCGGCGGCGCCACGCGGCTTACCGAATCCGGCCTGTCGATCACGGAATGGAAGCCGATCCACGGTGCCATTCCGCCGCTTTCCGTCGCCGAATGGGAGGAGGAATTCCAGCTCTACAAGCGCATTCCCCAATATCAGGAAATCAACAAGGGCATGTCGCTCGACGAGTTCAAGACGATATTCTGGTGGGAATGGGCGCATCGCCTGCTTGCCCGCGCCATCGGTGTCATCTTCGCCCTGCCGCTCGCCTTCTTCTGGCTCACCGGCCGTGTCGAAAAGCGCCTGCGCCTGCCGCTGGTGGGCCTTCTGGGGCTCGGCGGCTTCCAGGGTTTCATCGGCTGGTGGATGGTATCCTCAGGCCTCGTCAACCGCACGGATGTCTCGCAATATCGCCTTGCCACGCATCTGACCATCGCCTGCCTCATCTTCGCGGGCTGCATGTGGATATTGCGCGGCCTGTCGCATCATTCCCCCGAGGCCGCCGACGAAAAGACGGGCAGGGGTTTTGCCGCACTGCTGACGGTGCTCTGTCTCTTCCAGATCTATCTCGGCGCATTGGTGGCGGGGCTGAATGCCGGTCTTTCCTATAATACCTGGCCGCTGATGGATGGCTCGCTGGTGCCGGGCGATCTCTTCCTGCAGCAGCCCTGGTGGATCAATCTTTTCGAAAACCCCAAGACGGTGCAATTCGTCCACCGCCTCGGTGCCTATACGCTGTTTGCCGCCACGCTGTGGCATATGGTGTCTATGGCCCGCGCCTTGCCCAATACACCCCATGCCCGCCGCGCGGTGCTGTTCTTCGTGCTCGTCTCCATTCAGGCGGCGCTCGGCATTACCACGCTGCTCATGCATGTGGATATTCATGTCGCGCTCGCCCATCAGGGCATGGCGCTGATCGTGCTTGGTTTCGCCGTCGCCCATTGGCGCGGATTCATCGGCGAATATCCGGCACCCGTTGCAGTCGAAGTCAGGGACTGAGGCGGCTTAGAACTGTGCAAGCACCGTTTTGATGGTTGCCGCGACAGCGAGTTCGTTGTCGCGTTCCTCCGCATTGCCGTCCTCTTCGTGCCATGCGGCAGAAAGGCAGCCATAGGCAAAGGCATATTGCAGCAATAGCCGTTCGTCCCGTTGCAGAGCCCTGGCAAAAATCGCCGCCATGGAGGCGATGCGCGCCTCGTTGCGGGTGAGGTCGAAACGGTCGAGCGGATTGGAGAACATGTTGGCGACATCGAGCGCCGCATCACCGATCAGGCCGGCCGGATCGATGATGATCCAGCCGCGTTCACCGCGCATGACGTTCTCGTGGTGCAGATCGCCGTGCAGGGGTTTCACATTCCGCTGCTGGCCGATCAGTTCCTGCGCCAGCGTGGCCGCTTCGATATAGGGGCTATCCACGCCGTCAGTACGGTCCTGTTCGGCCTTGTGGAACAGGCTCTCGAAATAGAGCGGCAGCGTCAGCAGGCTTGAAGGCGGCTGCTGCTGCGATGGTTGATGATATTTGAGAAGGACATCTGCGGCGATTTCCGTCGTGGCGTCGTCATTGCCGTCGCGGAACAGCACGTCGCGCAGGGTCTCCGTGCCGGCATGTTCCATCAGCAGAATATCGTCGGAACGCTCGAGCAGCTCCACGCAGCCGATGCCGGCACGCCATTCGATGAAATCGGCGCCGCGCAGGCTGTCTTTCAGCACCTTCTTTTTAAGGACCTTGGCGACGGCCAGAGAACCATCGCCAAGCGTTACCTCGTAGACCACTCCGGCCGGCGTATCGGCAATCTGCCTTGCGGCCTCGATATTCCACGAGGCCGGAAAGGACGGGATGGACCGGCTCATGCGGAAAGCCTCATGCCGACAGCATCAGCTCCATGTTCTGCACAGCCGCGCCGGATGCGCCCTTGCCGAGATTGTCGAGCAGTGCGACGAGATTGATATGCTCGCCGCCCGGCGTACCGAAGACGAAGAGCTTCATCGTGTCCTTGCCGGCCAGTTCCTCGGCATCGATACGGTTGAGGCCCTTGCTTTCGGCAAGCGCAACGACGCTGACGATGTCCTGCCCCGCATAATGGGCAGTCAATGCCGCATGGACCGTCTCGATGCTCGTGCCTTCCTTGAGGTCGGCGGCAAACAGTGGCACCTGCACGATCATGCCCTGCGGGAAACGTCCGACGGAAGGCGCAAACAGCGGCGCGCGGTCGAGCTGGCCGTGAATGGTCATTTCCGGCACGTGCTTGTGCGTGAGCGTCAGGCCGTAGAGGAAATTATTGGCGCTGATCGCGTCGTCGCGGCTCTGGTCTTCCATCTGCGCGATCATCTGCTTGCCGCCGCCGGTATAACCGGAGACCGCATTGACGCTGACCGGATACCCGTCGGGCAGGATGCCGGCGGCTCGCAGCGGGCGGATGAGGCCGATCGCGCCCGTCGGATAGCAGCCCGGATTGGCGACGAAACGGGCGGAACGGACCTTCTCACCCTGTTCCCGGTCCATTTCGGCAAAACCGTAAGCCCAGTCCTTGTGGACGCGATAGGCGGTCGAGGTGTCGATGATGCGGACATTGTTGTTGCCGGCCACCATGGAGACGGCTTCCCGGGAAGCATCGTCAGGCAGGCAGAGGATGGAAATGTCGGCACTGTTGAGCATATCCTCGCGCATCGCCGCATTACGACGCTCGGCTTCGGGAATGGACAGCAGGTCAATATCGCGGCGACCGGCAAGGCGCGTGCGGATCTGCAGACCCGTGGTGCCGTGTTCGCCATCGATGAAGATCTTCGCTGTCATGTCCTTGTCCTGACTTTTCAAAGGGTTGCGAGTGTACTCGGAATCAGTTTGGCAAGCGCCGTTTTTTCTCTCAGCCGGCCTTGGCCAGCCGTTCGGCGCGCAGGCCAAGCATATACATTGCAACGGTCGCTCCGGCAATGGCGGTAATATCCGCATGATCGTAAGCGGGTGCCACCTCCACCACATCGGAGCCGCGAATATCAAGCTGGCCGAGCCCGCGCAGAACAGACAATATCTTGGCGCTGGTCGGTCCGCCGGCGACAGGCGTGCCGGTTCCCGGTGTAAAGGCCGGGTCAAGACAGTCGATATCGAAAGTCAGGTAGGCCGGCATGCCGCCCGTATGCTTGACGATCAGTGAGGCGATGTCGCCCGCCCGCATTTCCTCAACCTCGTAACCGTGGAGAATGCGGATGCCGAAATCGTCGGGCGCATGGGTGCGGATGCCGATCTGGATCGAGCGGTCCGCATCGATCAGCCCGTCGCGCACGGCACGGGCCACGAAGGAGCCATGGTCTATGCGCTTGCCATCGTCGAACCATGTGTCCTGATGCGCATCGAACTGCACCAGCGCCAGCGGCCCGTGCCTGGCCACATGCGCCTTCAGGAGTGGCCAGGTAATGAAATGATCGCCGCCGAGCGTCAGCAGATAATCCGTTTTCGAGATGATCCTGCGCGCTTCCTTTTCGATCGTGTCAGGTGTTTTCCAGTGGTTGCCGTAGTCCAGCAGACAGTCGCCATAATCAACGGTCGGCATATGGGCGAAGAGATCGCGCGCGAAAGGATATTGCGGATCGTTATCGAAAATCGCCGAGGCGCGGCGGATGGCCTGCGGCCCGAAGCGTGCACCCGGCCGGTTGGAGGTGGCTGCATCGAAGGGAATGCCCCAGATGGCCGTCGATACGCCCTTGAGGTTCTTGGTATATTTGCGCCGCATGAAGGAAAGGACACCCGCATGGGTCGGATCGGTGGCGGCCGATGTCAGGGTCGTTGCGGTGAAGGCATGGTCGATGGTTTTGGACGGCATTGATCACCCCATTGCGATTTGCGCCGAGGTTGCTGTCTTCCTGTTGAAAAAACAAGGGAGGAAACCATGAAAAAAAAGGCGGAACCGAAGTCCCGCCTTTCGAAGTTCTGAACGAACCGTTCGTAGAAGCGATTAGCGCTTGGAGAACTGGAACGAACGGCGGGCCTTGGCCTTACCGTACTTCTTACGCTCGACGACGCGGCTGTCGCGGGTCAGGAAGCCACCCTTCTTCAGAACGGAGCGCAGGCCCGGTTCGAAGTAGGTGAGGGCCTTGGACAGACCGTGACGAACGGCACCGGCCTGACCGGACAGACCACCACCGGCAACGGTGGCGATGATGTCGAACTGACCCGTGCGGGCAGCGGCGACGATCGGCTGCTGAAGGATCATCTGCAGAACCGGACGTGCGAAATACGCGGTGAAATCGCGGCCGTTGATGATGATCTTGCCAGAACCGGCCTTGACCCATACGCGGGCTACGGCGTTCTTGCGCTTGCCGGTCGCGTAGGAGCGGCCGAGGGTGTCAACCTTGCGGACATGCACGGGAGCCGAAGCTTCCGAAGCCGGGGCGAGGTCTTTCAGAGAGGAAAGATCGGCCATTATCAGGCGCTCCTTACGTTCTTCTTGTTGAGCGCGGCAACGTCGAGAACGACCGGCTGCTGTGCTTCGTGCGGGTGGTTGGAACCAGCGTAAACGCGCAGGTTCTTCATCTGGCGACGGCCGAGCGGGCCGCGCGGGATCATGCGCTCGACGGCCTTTTCAACGACGCGCTCCGGGAAGCGGCCTTCGATGATCTGGCGAGCCGTACGCTCCTTGATGCCACCCGGGTGACCGGTGTGCCAGTAGTACTTCTTGTCGGAATACTTCTTGCCGGTGAGGGCAACCTTTTCCGCGTTGATGACGATGACGTTGTCGCCATCATCGACGTGGGGGGTGTAGGTGGCCTTGTGCTTGCCGCGCAGGCGGGTTGCAACGATGGTGGCGAGGCGACCAACAACGAGGCCTTCGGCATCGATGATGACCCACTTCTTCTCCACCTCAGCAGGCTTCTGAACGAAAGTAGACATGGATTTCACTTTCTAACGTGGACCCGTCATCCTCCTGTTTGAAAGAGCATACGGGCGTTTCTTGTTGCTTGGTTTGGTTGCCGTTAACGGCAACCGCAAATGACCCTATTCCGGCTGGAATCCGATCTGGCGCGCTTATACGGCGCGGCGGCAGATGCGTCAATATGACGTTTTTGGCGGGCTGTAAAAATAACTATGCAAAAACAAATACTTGTTGATGTGGTATTATTTTACCCCATCAAGCCTGTCCGTTTTACCCCAGTCGCATGACCAGAACGCCTGCCGCGATGATGCCGCCGGCAAGATAACGCCAGAGGCTGGCGCGTTCCTTCAGTATCACGACGGAAATCACCAGCGCAAAGAGAATGGAGGTTTCCCTGAGTGCCGCGACGACGGCGACGGGGGCCTTGGTCATGGCGTAGAGGGCCAGTCCGTAGGAGAGAATGGAGCCTCCGCCACCGACCAGGCCGCGCCACCAGTTGCGCCGCACATGGCCCATGACGGCGCTCGTCCCGCGCTGGTAGAAGGCGAAGCCGAAAAGCAGCACGGGCGGCAGCAGCGACATCCATAGCGTATAGGAGATGGCGTTGCCGGAAAGCCTGGCGCCGACGCCATCCACGAAAGTGTAGGAGGCGATGACGAAGGCGTTGAGGAGGGCGACGAGGATCGCTTTTCCGCCGCCGCGCCGCGCCTCGAAGGCAAGCGTGAGGATGCCGGCGGAAATGATTGATATCCCTGCCAGCGCAAGCGGGCTCAGAACCTCGCTCAGGAAAAGGCTGCTTGTCGCGGCGACGATCAAGGGCGCCACACCGCGCATGACGGGATAGACAAGGCCGATATCGCCGATCGTGTAGGCGGCGGCGACAAGGCGAAAATAGGCGAATTGCAGGATGGCGGAAGCGATCAGGAAGGGAATGGCGACCGGAGCGGGCAGCGGCAGAAAGGGCAGGAAGGGCAACGAGCAGGCGGCTGCCCCGGCGGCAATCAGCGAGGCGTCCAGTGACTTGTCTGATCCGGATTTGACCAGCGCATTCCATCCGGCATGCAGAATTGCGCCCAGGAGAACCAGAAGAAGAATGTCGATTGTCACAATAGAGACTCGCTCGCGGGCTACTTTGGGCAACCTATAGCATCGGCCAGCAAACCGGAATCCATTTTCGACAGGACGTGAAGCCTTGCGGTCGCCGGCTATCCTGCCCGACGTTCGGCCTTTCCGCGGAAGATGACATGCGTTAAATTTCGGCTTTGTGCATGTCGCGAAGCCTCGCGCTTCGATGGTCCTGCTGCTGTGCTCATGATTTCATCCATAAGATTGCCACGCAGGTGCCGGACGCACGGCTTCCGGTTTCGTATCGGCATATATTCTGAGGCAAAAACGCGGCGATTTTACCGGATATTCGCGCTGGATTTCCGTTTCCGGCGCGTTGGTCGGGTGTATCAATTCGGATGCCGGCTTCTTTCACCGTTATGAAAATTAATTTCATATCCATGTAAAGTGATAAACTGCAACGTTACAGATTTACAAATGGATTGATTTACAGAATAACTTTCTGAAAATTAGACATGACTAATTCACCGGTGAACGGAATGAAAACAAACAGGAGACGAAGGGCGCATGAAATGCACGTTAATGTTGCTTGAGCCGGCATTTCCCCGCATATGGGCCATTTTTGAAAACTGGATGAAAATACTCAATACAGCTGTGCCCGGGCTGGTTTCGTGAAATCATTTTGCGTGGACGAAATCGGCCGTGGCAGGCCGGCGAAGGTGTCGGCAGCATGTTTTAAAGACGGGGCAGGGGGTTCAAGAGAGCGATGCGCCTCCCTAAATGAGGGAGAGGACAAGGGGCGGCAATGCGCAAATGCGCCTGCACACGCATGCAGGAAATGCGAGGCTGGCACCGGTCTTTCACGGGCGGCGTCCGTCGGCGTTTCCCAAACTGCGTGACGTGCCAAAGGGACAAGTTGACATGCAGCATGATACTTACGAACCGGACTATCTCAGAAAAATCCTCACCGATGTCAGGACCATCGCCCTGCTTGGCGCCTCACCCAACCCGGACCGGCCGAGCCATGGCGTCATGCGGTTCCTGCTGTCGAAGGGCTATCGGGTGTTTCCCGTCAATCCCGGTCAGGCGGGCAAGGAGATATTGGGGCAGAAGGTCTATGCCCGGCTCGCGGATATTCCGGAACCGGTGGATATGGTCGATGTCTTCCGGGCGGCGGAATATCTGCCCGCGGTCGTCGAGGAGGCTATCCTGTTGCCGCAGCGACCGAAAGTGATCTGGGGTCAGCTATCCGTGCGGGACGACAACGCCGCCGCCAAGGCGGAGGCCTATGGCGTGAACGTGGTGATGGATCGTTGCCCCGCAATTGAGTATCCGCGTCTCAATATTATGCGATAGTTGGTACAGATCGGACTTATCATTTGGCGGCAAGGCATTATGATCCCTCCAAAATTTAATTGGAGGAAATACCATGCCGAGCAGCAATCCCGGTTTCTCAACGTTGGCCGTCCATGCCGGTGCGCAGCCTGATCCGACCACCGGCGCGCGCGCGACGCCCATCTACCAGACGACCGCTTACGCTTTCCGTGATGCCGATCACGCCGCGGCGCTGTTCGGGCTGAAGGAATTCGGCAATATCTATACCCGCATCATGAACCCCACCCAGGCGGTTCTGGAAGAGCGTGTCGCGGCGCTTGAAGGCGGCACGGCGGCGCTTGCCGTCGCATCCGGCCACGCCGCGCAACTGCTGGTCTTTCACACGCTGCTGCAGCATGGCGACAATTTCGTCGCTGCCCGCCAGCTTTATGGCGGCTCGATCAACCAGTTCGGCCACGCCTTCAAGGGCTTCGACTGGCAGGTGCGCTGGGCGGATGCGACCGATCCGGAAAGTTTCGAGGCGCAGATCGATGACCGCACGCGCGCCGTCTTCATCGAAAGCCTCGCCAATCCCGGCGGGACTTTCGTGGATATCGCCGCAATTGCCGACATTGCCCACCGGCACGGCCTGCCGCTCATCGTCGACAATACCATGGCGAGCCCGTACCTGTTGCGGCCGCTCGAACACGGTGCGGATATCGTGCTGCATTCGCTGACGAAATTTCTCGGTGGCCACGGCAATTCCATGGGCGGCATCATCGTTGACGGCGGCACCTTCGACTGGTCGGCGACCGACAGATATCCGGCGCTGTCGCAGCCGCGGCCGGAATATTCGGGCGTCGTGCTGCACCAGACCTTCGGCAATTTCGCTTTCGCCATCGCCTGCCGTGTGCTTGGTCTGCGTGATCTGGGGCCGGCCATCTCGCCCTTCAACGCCTTTCTCATTTTGACCGGCATAGAAACCCTGCCGCTGCGCGTTCAGCGTCATTCCGATAACGCGCTCGCCGTCGCCAAATGGCTGAAGGCGCATCCGAAAGTCGGTTGGGTGCATTATGCCGGGCTGGAGGACAGCGATAACCACGCCCTGCAGCAGCATTATTCGCCGAAAGGGGCAGGCTCCGTCTTCACCTTCGGCGTCAGGGGCGGCTATGCCGCCGGCAAGGCGCTGGTGGAAGGGTTGCAGCTTTTTTCACATCTCGCCAATATCGGCGATACGCGCTCGCTCGTCATCCATCCGGCCTCCACCACCCATGCGCAGCTGACGCCGGAACAGCAGGCGGCGGCCGGCGCCGGGGCGGATGTGGTGCGCCTCTCCGTCGGCATTGAGGACGTCAAGGACATCATCGCCGATCTTGAACAGTCCCTTGCGAAGATCTGAGAGGCTGGCCTCATCATGACGAATTTGCTGACATTCGAAGATGGGCCGGTTGAGGCGGAGCACGGTGCGCCTGCTCCGGAAAGACTGATTTCCGGCGATCCGAAATTCACCACATGGAATCTGGAGGAAGCGCCGGGCGGTATCTATGCCGGCATCTGGCAATCCACGCCCGGAAAATGGCGGGTGATCTATGACGAATGGGAATATTTCAGCATTCTCGAAGGCCATTCCATCCTGACGGAGGACGGCGGAGCGCCACGCGACCTGAGGCCGGGCGACAGGGTGGTCCTGCGCCCCGGCTTCACGGGGACATGGGAGGTCGTGGAGACAACGCGGAAGGATTATGTCATCCGGCTGTGACCGGGAACTACCAGCGCGTCATGACGCCCGGCGAGGGAATTTTCTCGTCGATGGATATCAGCGCCATGTTTTCGAGGATCGCCTGAGCCGCGAGAATCCGGTCGAACGGATCGCGGTGATCCCCGGTAGCATGGCGCTGCGAACCATATGCGCGCTGCTGATGGGAAGTTCCTGAAAGCCTTCCCGCCTTATGTTGCTCATGGTCGCTTAGCCACCAGAGCAAAGCATGAGTATCCAGAGGATATTTCATTCGCCTGAGAACTTTTTAAGTTCATCCTCCGGCGAGGGTTCAAAAAACCGCGCCGATGACCAGCGTTTCCTTGAAGCGCCCGGGAACGCGCTTTTTCTTCGATTTGGTTGCCAAGGCATTTGCCTCATCACCGTTGGACGAAAATGCCATAGCGCATCGGGCACAAAAAACGACTTCACCACGCCAGATCGAGCCGTTCCAGACCATGGAAATGATAGACGTCCTTGACCTTTGGCGGCTGGGCGATCCTGAGACCCGGCAGGCGTCTGAACAGCAGCGGCAGGGCAAGATTAAGCTCCAGCCTTGCCAGCGGTGCGCCGATGCAGAAATGGATACCGGCGCCGAAGGAAACATTGACGCCCTCGTTCCGGTCAGGCCGGAAGGCCAGTGGATCGGAAAACTTTGCCGGATCGAGATTGGCCGCGGCCAGAATGAGGCTGACCTTGTCACCGCGTTTGAACGTCACACCGTCGATCTCGACCGGTTCCAGAACCCAGCGCTGGAAAATATGGACCGGCGCGCAGATACGCAGCGTCTCTTCAACCGTGCGCTCTGTGGTCGTCTCGTCGCTGAACAGGGTGTCAGGCGAGATGCCGCTTTCCAGGATGATGCGAACGGAATTGCCGATCTGGTGCACGGTCGCCTCGTGCCCGGCGTTCAGCAGCACGATGGTGGTGGAGACCAGCTCGTCGTCGGTCAGATACTGGCCCTTGTGTTCCGTGTGGATCATGTGGCTCAAGAGATCGTCTTGCGGCTCCGCCCGCCGTTCCGCGATCACGCTGCGCACATAGTCTGAAAATTCCCTGGCTGCCCTGTCGGCAAGAAGCTCGTCCCCGGCAGTGCGTTTGAACATGTACATGCCGACATAGGCATGTGACCATTTCAGGAGCTGCGGCCCCATCTCTTCGGGAATGCCGATCATGCGGGCGATCATCGTCACCGGAATGATGTCGGCATAAGAAGACAGCAGTTCGGTTTCGCCATTGGCTTCGAAGGCGTCGATCAGGCGGTTGGCGAGTTCCTCGATTTCCGGTTTCATCTTGTCGACGTGCCGCGACACGAAGGCGCGGTTGATGAGCGTGCGCAGCCGCGTATGTTCCGGCGGCTCCAGTTCCAGCAGCGAGTGCTGCTCGGCGGCGTCGAAGTGCTTCACATGTTCCAGCGGCTCGGCCAGGCCGATTTCCTCCCGGCTTGCCACATGCAGGATTTGTCTGCCGAACCGGCGGTCGCGCAGAAGCGCGCTCACATGGTCGTATCCAGTGAAGAACCATTGCCGCTGCTCTTCCCAGTAAAAGGTGGGACATTGCGCGTGCAGGGCCGCATAGACCGGGTTCGGATCAGTGTAGAAGGCGGGATCGCGCGCATTCAGTGAAACGCGGCGTGTGGCGGGATCGATTTTGAGGAAGGGAAATGTCGCTGTCATGCCCAAGGTTTATTCCGCGTCTCTTGCTTTGGGAAGGGTGGTGGAAACCGCCTGCGTGTTTTTCCGTTTGTCGCCGCCTGTCGATCTTGTCACCGGCTGGCGATGGCGGATATCCGGTTCAGTGCCGCAACCTGCCGGTCGGCATTATTGTCCATCGGATTTTCGTCCCGGTCCACGGAAGGCACGACGACATTGGCCGAATTCACGTGGAGGACGGTCCTGTTGCGTCCGGCCTTTTTCGCGGCGTAAAGCGCGCGGTCGGCTTCCGTCATCATCACGCTCAGCTCGGCATCCCTGATCAGGGCTTCGGAGATGCCGACGCTGGTGGTGACTTCGATACCTTCGCCGCGTGAGCTGATTCTGGAAAGGCGCAGATTGCTGCGGATGGCCTCGGCCAGCGTAACGGTGCTGGACGGGCTTTCGACCTCGGCCACCAGCGCGAATTCTTCGCCGCCCATCCTGACGAAAAGGCCACGATCGCCAATGACGCGCCGCGCGATATCGCAGAAATGCACGAGCACCGCATCGCCGGACTGATGGCCATATTTGTCGTTGATCTTCTTGAAATGATCGATGTCGAACAGCACCAGCGCCACGTAGCGGCTGGAGGCGGACGACCGTTTTTTGATGCGCTCGAACTCTTCCAGAAGGCCGCGCCGGTTGAGGACACCGGTGAGGTGGTCCGTCATGGCAAGCCGGTGCAGCCGGGCTTCGGTATCTTCCATGATGATTTTCGCGCTGATCATGATGATGACGGTGAAGCCGAGCATGCCTGAGAAGGCGAGCGGCGACGTCAGCGCGACGGCGTTGGGGGATGTGATATCGCCGGGAATGACGACGGTTGCGACAACCGCGCCAAAAAAGGCCTGCAGAATGAAGGTCGCGGCAAGAACCTTGCGGCTGAGCGACGCCCGGCTCCGGTTTGCCAGAACGACGCCCGCCAGCATGAAATAAGCGACCGCGGCACAGGCATGGTAGAGCAGGATACGTGAAATCATGCTGTCCCGCACCGGCGGGACAAGCATTCCGCCCACCCACAGAAGCGCCGGAATGGCGATCCAGCCGCCGAGCTTGCGTTGTTCGAAGGAGAGAAGACCGGCCAGCCAGAAGCTGAAAGCTGCAAGCGCGAGCGTATTGCCGACTTCGATCGACAGGAAATAGGGGATGTCGCCGCGCAGGGCGACGAGGATGGCGCCGACGCCGGTGGAAAGGAAACCGGCGGCGAAATGGAAATTATGCTGGCGGGAAGGGCGGTGCAGCCACAGGGTTCCCAGAAGGACTGCGAGGGTGAACGTCTCCGACGCCCAGAGCAGCATGCCCGTTTTTGCATCCAGCATTGCAAGATCCTATCTGCGCTATCATGCCGTGAAAGCGGGGTTTGCGGCACGATGTGCGCAATGCCCGCGGGAATTGTTGAGATGCCATTTCGCCTGAATGAGGCGCCCGCTCCCTGACGGGAACCGGAAATTCGCCGCGCAGTATCAGCCGCAAATCCCTAACGAGTTCTTGCCGGTGAGAAGTTATATCTGTGCATGGTGGAGCGTTTTTGCATTTGCGGCTTGGCCGGACGAAAAATAACGCCGGTGACGGCAAGCGGCTCGAGATGCCCCCGCCGGTTTGAAGCCGCCGCCGGCAGGGGGCCGAAAGGCCTGTAAACGCTGTTGAGCCGTTAAGGATATGCGGCTTCGTGTCTTGAAGTACGGGGCAGGGACACTCTATGTAGGGAGTATGAAGGTTAGAAGTGATTCCGGAGCGGCTTTCCGCGAAGGGCAGAGTTGACAAAGGACGGACATGAAAAATCCAGTTGATACCGCCATGGCTCTGGTGCCGATGGTCGTAGAGCAGACCAATCGCGGCGAACGCTCCTATGACATATTTTCCCGTCTTCTCAAGGAACGCATCATTTTCCTCACCGGACCGGTGGAAGACCAGATGGCTTCGCTCGTCTGCGCGCAGCTGCTTTTCCTTGAGGCTGAAAACCCCAAGAAGGAAATCGCGCTTTACATCAATTCGCCAGGTGGCGTCGTGACCGCCGGCATGGCGATCTACGATACGATGCAGTTCATTCGTCCCGCTGTCTCGACGCTCTGCGTCGGTCAGGCCGCATCGATGGGCTCGCTGCTCCTGGCTGCCGGTGAAAAGGGAATGCGTTTCGCGACCCCGAACGCCCGCATCATGGTGCACCAGCCTTCCGGTGGCTTCCAGGGCCAGGCATCGGATATCGAGCGTCACGCCCGTGACATAATCAAGATGAAACGTCGCCTCAATGAAGTCTACGTGAAGCACACCGGCCGCACGCTGGAAGAGGTTGAAAAAACCCTTGATCGCGACCACTTCATGGATGCGGACGAGGCGAAGGACTGGGGTGTGATCGACAAGATCCTGACCTCGCGCCAGGAAATCGAGGGCGCCGCCGCGAATTGAGGCGCGCCGCTTTTTGACGTTTGTTTGATCCCGCAAAAGTAATTTCGGGGCTTTCAACCGGAACAGAAAGCGATATTAGTATATATTAAGGCTGTGTTGAATTTTTATGACGTGGCCTTTGGTTTGATGGGGAATTCGTTGCAGCCGGTTGTCAGCTCCTGTATCTGACACGGCTAGTACCCCGGGAAACGAGGCGGATACGGCAATGCACCCCAAGGCGGGCCGTATCTGCGGGCGGTAAGTTGACCGCGATCCGTTTGGCGGACCTGCGGCGTGCTGGAAGGAAAGAGATATGAGCAAAGTCAGCGGCAGCAACGGCGGCGACTCTAAGAATACACTCTATTGTTCATTCTGCGGCAAGAGCCAGCACGAAGTCCGGAAACTCATTGCCGGGCCGACAGTATTCATCTGCGATGAATGCGTCGAATTGTGCATGGACATCATCCGCGAGGAGAACAAGACGTCGATGGTGAAGTCGCGCGAGGGTGTTCCCACCCCGCAGGATATCATCAAGATCCTCGACGAATATGTCATCGGTCAGAAGCAGGCGAAGAAGATCCTGTCGGTGGCCGTTCACAACCATTACAAGCGCCTCGCGCACGCCTCCAAGAACGGCGATGTCGAGCTGGCGAAGTCGAACATCATGCTCGTCGGCCCGACGGGCTGCGGCAAGACCTATCTTGCCCAGACGCTCGCCCGCATCATCGACGTTCCCTTCACCATGGCGGACGCAACGACGCTGACCGAAGCCGGTTATGTCGGCGAGGACGTGGAAAACATCATCCTGAAGCTGTTGCAGGCTGCGGATTACAATGTCGAGCGCGCCCAGCGCGGCATCGTCTATATCGACGAAGTCGACAAGATTTCCCGCAAGTCGGACAATCCGTCCATCACGCGCGACGTGTCGGGCGAGGGCGTCCAGCAGGCGCTTCTGAAGATCATGGAAGGCACGGTCGCTTCCGTTCCGCCGCAGGGTGGCCGCAAGCATCCGCAGCAGGAATTCCTGCAGGTGGATACGACCAACATCCTGTTCATCTGCGGCGGCGCGTTTGCCGGCCTCGACAAGATCATCTCGGCCCGTGGTGAGAAGACCTCGATCGGCTTCGGTGCGACCGTCAAGGCGGAAGACGATCGCCGTGTGGGCGAGGTGCTGCGCGAGCTGGAGCCGGAAGATCTGGTGAAGTTCGGTCTCATCCCGGAATTCATCGGCCGTCTGCCCGTTCTCGCAACGCTGGAAGACCTTGATGAAGATGCGCTGATCCAGATCCTGTCCGAGCCGAAGAACGCGCTCGTCAAGCAGTATCAGCGCCTGTTCGAGATGGAAGATGTGGAACTGACCTTCCACGAGGACGCGCTGCGCGAGATTGCCCGCAAGGCGATCACCCGCAAGACCGGCGCGCGCGGCCTGCGTTCGATCATGGAAAAGATCCTGCTGGATACCATGTTCGAACTGCCGACCCTGGAAGGCGTTCGCGAAGTGGTGATCTCCAACGACGTCGTCAGCGGTGTCGCCCGTCCGCTCTACATCTACGCGGATCGTCAGGAAGAAAAGACCAACGTTTCGGCCTGATCGGTTCCAGAAGAACAAAGCCCCTCGCAGCAACGGCTGTGGGGGGCTTTTCTTTGCGTGGCGTCTGCCCGGCATTCGCGGCATTTCCGATGAAACGGCGGCGTCCGGCGCCTGAACAATACGTAAAAACAACGCGATGGAGCGCCTTTGCTTTTCATGGAGAAGCAGAAGGGCTCCAGTCAATATTCGGTATCTCGATGAACCCTGTAACCGCAATCCTTGTTCATGTGTCCGACCCCGCCGAGGGGTTGCTCTGGTACGGCAAGGCGTTTCCGGAGGCCGTCCCGTCCGCCAGCCTTCCGTCCGGCTTCGAATTTTTGCGGATCGGCGATATCCAGCTGGAAATCGTTCCCGCCGACGAAAAGGTTGCGAGCGGGGCGGCCGGGTCCGTCGTCTATTGGTGGACGGGTGATTTCGGGCGGTCCCTGGCGCATCTGCGTGAAGCGGGTGCTGTTCTTTATCGCGGTCCGATGAAAATCGATGATGAACTCTGGATGTGCCAGTTCCGCGACCCCTGGGGCAATTGCATCGGCATTCGCGGCCCCATGGTCGCGGAGATGCTGTAACGCTCTTTGATGTTCCAAGTATCTCGCAGCTACATTTCGACAATCAGGTGGAGGAAAGCTTCGTCTGCCATTTTGCGTTTGGAGCGGATTGCGCTTTGCTGATAAAGTCTTACAACTGATTTGCAGCGCGATGTGACGGAAATGTGAATTGCCGTCGGTGACCCGGTTCCTGATCCCTTGGGATAACCGGAAATGTCGGGAGTAGTAGCCAGCGCTGGGTTTTGTTGAATTTCACGGTCCTGCCGCTTCGCGGGACCGTCTGTTCCGGCGACTTGAAATCGGTGTTTCGAAACTCCACTTTCAGTCTCGAGAAATGAATATGCCGGATGCCCCAAGCTGTCCGGCAAGGTGTCCCGAAAGGGACCATGGAAAGGAAATGATATGACGAACATCACGTCTGCGGCATCTGGCGGTACCTATCCGGTACTTCCCCTGCGCGACATTGTCGTTTTCCCGCATATGATCGTTCCCCTGTTCGTCGGGCGGGAAAAATCCATTCGCGCTCTCGAAGAGGTCATGGGTTCGGACAAGCAGATCATGCTTGTCACCCAGATCAATGCCAGCGATGACGATCCGGCCCCGGAGGCCATCCACAAGGTCGGCACGGTCGCCAATGTCCTGCAGCTCCTGAAGCTGCCCGACGGCACGGTCAAGGTGCTGGTGGAAGGCAAGGGCCGCGCCCAGATTGATTCCTACACCGACCGCGAGGACTTCTACGAAGCCTCCGCGACGCCGCTGCAGGAACCCGCCGAAGACCCGGTTGAAATCGAAGCGCTGTCGCGTTCCGTCGTGTCTGAATTCGAGAGCTATGTGAAGCTCAACAAGAAGATTTCGCCCGAGGTTGTCGGCGCTGCCGGCCAGATCGACGATTATTCGAAGCTTGCCGACACGGTCGCTTCGCACCTGTCGATCAAGATCACCGAAAAGCAGGAAATGCTGGAAACCGTCAGCGTGAAGCAGCGGCTTGAAAAGGCGCTCGGCTTCATGGAAGGCGAGATTTCCGTGCTGCAGGTCGAAAAGCGCATCCGCTCGCGCGTCAAGCGCCAGATGGAGAAAACCCAGCGCGAATATTACCTGAACGAGCAGATGAAGGCGATCCAGAAGGAACTCGGCGACGGCGAGGACGGCCGTGACGAGATGGCCGAACTGGAAGAGCGCATCGCCAAGACCAAGCTTTCCAAGGAGGCCAAGGAAAAGGCCGAAGCGGAAATGAAGAAGCTTCGCCAGATGAGCCCGATGTCCGCGGAAGCGACCGTCGTGCGCAACTATCTGGACTGGCTGCTCGGTCTGCCCTGGGGCAAGAAGTCGAAGATCAAGACCGACCTCAACAGCGCCGAGACGATCCTCGATCAGGATCATTTCGGTCTGGACAAGGTGAAGGAACGTATCGTCGAATATCTGGCCGTACAGGCGCGCGCCTCGAAGATCCGCGGACCCATCCTGTGCCTCGTCGGCCCACCCGGCGTCGGTAAGACCTCGCTCGCCAAGTCGATCGCCAAGGCGACCGGCCGCGAATATGTCCGCATGGCGCTTGGCGGCGTGCGCGACGAGGCGGAAATCCGCGGTCATCGCCGTACCTATATCGGCTCCATGCCCGGCAAGATCGTCCAGTCGATGAAGAAGGCCAAGAAGGCGAACCCGCTCTTCCTGCTTGACGAAATCGACAAGATGGGCATGGATTTCCGTGGCGACCCGTCATCCGCACTGCTGGAGGTGCTCGATCCGGAACAGAACTCCACCTTCATGGATCACTACCTTGAGGTGGAATACGACCTGTCCGACGTGATGTTCGTGACCACGGCCAACACGCTGAACATTCCCGGCCCGCTGATGGACCGTATGGAAGTGATCCGCATCGCCGGTTACACGGAAGACGAGAAGCGCGAAATCGCCAAGCGTCACCTGTTGCCGAAGGCGATCAAGGAACATGCCCTGCGTCCGGAAGAGTTCTCGGTTACCGATGACGCTCTGATGATCGTCATCCAGCAGTACACCCGCGAGGCGGGCGTGCGCAGCTTCGAGCGCGAGCTGATGAAGCTGGCCCGCAAGGCTGTCACCGAGATCATCAAGGGCAAGGTCAAGTCCGTCGAGGTTACCGCTGCCAACGTTCCGGATTATCTGGGCGTTCCGCGGTTCCGCCATGGCGAGGCCGAGCGTGAGGATCAGGTCGGTGTTGTCACGGGTCTTGCCTGGACGGAAGTCGGCGGTGAGCTGCTCACCATCGAAGGCGTGATGATGCCGGGCAAGGGCCGCATGACGGTTACCGGCAACCTCAAGGAAGTGATGAAGGAATCCATTTCGGCGGCGGCATCCTATGTCCGTTCGCGCGCCGTGGACTTCGGCATCGAGCCGCCGCGCTTCGACAAGAGCGACATCCACGTTCACGTTCCGGAAGGTGCGACCCCGAAGGACGGACCCTCCGCCGGTGTTGCCATGGCGACCGCCATCGTCTCCATCATGACCGGCATTCCGGTCTCGAAGGATGTGGCGATGACGGGCGAGATCACGCTTCGCGGTCGCGTGCTGCCGATCGGCGGCCTGAAGGAAAAGCTGCTTGCGGCACTGCGCGGCGGCATCAAGAAGGTGCTGATCCCGGAAGAGAACGCCAAGGATCTGGCGGAGATTCCGGACAACGTGAAGAACGAGATGGAGATCATCCCGGTTTCGCGCATGGGCGAAGTCATTAAGCACGCGCTCATCCGCCAGCCGGAGCCCATCGAGTGGGACGGCAGCATCGAGACGCCTGTTATCGCCACCGTCGAAGGTGTCGACGACGGCGGCCAGACAATCGCGCATTGATACATGCCGGCGGCGCGGAAGCCGGAATCGGTTTCCGCAAAGCGGGTGCATGGAATCAATATGTTAGGTGTCTGAAGAGACATGCGGCGCTGCGGCCCGCGCAAGTGATGCCAAATTGGCACGATTATGGGGAAGGCCGGCAGAAATGTCGGCCTTTTTTGTGAAAAAAACCGTAGACCCCTTGTTTTTCAGGCGATTCCAGCGCTTTTGAGTTGCTGCGCGCGGATGCGAACGTATTCTGCGCCGGCTTAATTTGAGTCGTTTCAAACCATTGAAAGGGGTGGAAACATGAACAAGAACGAGCTCGTCTCTGCTGTTGCCGAAAAGGCTGGTCTCACGAAGGCAGATGCTGCTTCCGCGGTTGATGCAGTATTCGAAACCGTACAGAGCGAACTGAAGAACGGTGGCGACATCCGCCTGGCCGGCTTCGGCAGCTTCTCCGTAAGCCGCCGTGAAGCCTCCAAGGGCCGTAACCCTTCCACGGGTGCTGAAGTCGATATCCCGGCTCGCAACGTGCCGAAGTTCTCCGCAGGCAAGGGCCTGAAGGACGCCGTCAACTCGTAAGGTTTCCGGAAGGCCATGACGCCCGGCGGCGGGCGGATGGCTTTTCAGGTTCACGAGGAAGCATGTTTTGACGCGCTGACCCATCAGCAGGCACAAAGACGGGCAGGCCTTCCGAGAATCTCTCGGATGGCCAGACTTCTTAGCTGGTATGGTGTGGATTGAAAGTATCGATGCGCGCCTGTGTAGCTTCCATCCGGACACACGGCGTTTCGATACGCGGAATGTGCGCATAAACACGAAAGCCCGGCCTTCACGGCCGGGCTTTTTGATTCAGCCGCAAGGAAATGTCATGCCACTGTCATGTCTTTGACGCAGAAGCCATGGGGTATTTTTGGACCCAAGGGGGATTATAATGGCGTTCCGATTTTCTCATATGGCTTTGACTGCTGCGCTGCTTACATCCGCAGCTTTTCCGGCCGCTGCCGAGCCGGTTTTCAACCGCATCGCATCTTTCCCGGTGGCGCAGAACCTGCCTGCCGACAAGGATGCAAAGTCCGTCACGTCGGCTGAAATCATCACCGCCAGCGAAGATGGCAAGACCCTGATCTATTCGGACAGCCCGCTTGGTGGCATCGGCTTCATCGACATCACCGATGCGAAGGCCCCGAAGGCAGGCGGCGCGTTGCTGCTCGAAGGCGAGCCGACCTCGGTTGCCGTCGCCGGCGTCAAGGTTCTGGCCGGCGTCAACACGTCGGAAAACCGCGCCAAGCCGTCCGGCAAGCTGGTGACGGTCGATATCGCCACCAAGAAGATCGAGGCAAGCTGTGATCTGGGCGGCCAGCCCGATTCGGTTGCCGTCTCTCCGGACAAGACCTTTGCCGCCATCGCAATCGAAAACGAGCGCGACGAAGAGGTGAATGAAGGTGCGCTGCCGCAGATGCCGGCTGGCTATCTGGTAACGGTCGGCCTGAAGGACGGCGTTGCCGACTGCGCGACGCTGAAGAAGATCGAACTCACCGGTCTCGCTGAAATCGCCCCGGAAGATCCGGAGCCGGAATTCGTTTCGATCAACGCCAATGGCGAGATCGCGCTCACGCTGCAGGAAAACAACCATATCGTCATTCTCGACGGCAAGACCGGCACGGTGAAGACGCATTTCTCCGCCGGCACGGTTGATCTCGAAGGCATCGACACGAAGTCCGACGGCCAGCTGAAGTTCACCGACAAGCAGGAAGGCCGCAAGCGCGAGCCGGACGCGGTGAAGTGGCTGGACAACGACCGCATCGTCATCGCCAACGAAGGCGACTGGCAGGGCGGTTCGCGCGGCTTTACCATCTTCGACAAGACGGGCAAGCTTCTCTATGAATCCGGCGCCTCGCTCGAGCATGCGGTTGCGGCCATCGGCCACTATCCGGAAAAGCGCTCCAAGGCCAAGGGCATCGAGCCGGAAGGTCTGGAAGCGGCAACATTCGGCGACCAGAAGTACTTCTTCGTGCTTTCCGAGCGTGCCTCCGTCGTCGCTGTCTACAAGGACACCGGCAAGGAGCCGGAACTGACCCAGCTCCTGCCTTCGGGCGTTTCGCCGGAAGGCGCAGTCGCCATCCCGTCGCGCAATCTGCTCGCCACGGCCAACGAGGTCGATCTGGTCGAGGACGGCGGCGTCCGCTCGCACGTCATGCTCTATGAGCGCGCTGAGGGCGAAGCAGCCTATCCGCAGCTGGTTTCCGCCACCGTTGACGGCGCACCGATCGGCTGGGGCGCTCTTTCGGGCCTGGTCGGCGATGCCGAGAAGCCTGGCATTCTTTATGCCGTTTCCGACTCGGTCTATGGCAACCAGCCGTCGATCTACACCATCGACGCGACGAAGAAGCCCGCCACCATCACCAGCGTGCTGCGCATCAAGCGTGACGGTATCGCTGCCCAGAAGCTCGATATCGAAGGTATCACGCTGGATGGCAAGGGCGGCTTCTGGCTGGCCTCGGAAGGCGACAGCGCCAAGCTCGTTCCGCACGCGCTCTACAACGTCAACGCCAAGGGTGAAATCAAGGCCGAGATCGCGCTGCCGAAGGAACTTCTCGCCGGTGAGACCCGCTTCGGTTTCGAAGGCGTGACCATGATCGGCAAGGGCGACGATGCGACGCTGTGGATGGCCGTTCAGCGTGAATGGGGCACGGACGAGAAGGGCTTCGTCAAGCTCGTCTCCTACAAGCCGAAGTCCAAGGAATGGGGCGCGGTGCGTTACCCGCTCGACAAGACCGAGGCAGGCTGGGTCGGTCTCTCCGAAATCACCGCGCAGGGCGAATATGTCTATATCGTCGAGCGTGACAACCAGATCGGTGACAAGGCCAAGATCAAGAAGCTCTACCGCGTTGCAATCGCGGACCTGAAGCCGGGCAAGATTGGCGGCGAGCTGCCGCTGGTGGCCAAGCAGGAAGCCCATGATTTCCTGCCGGACCTCAAGGCCCAGACCAACGGCTACGTCGTCGACAAGCTGGAAGGCTTCACCTTCGACAAGGCTGGAACGGCCTATGCCGTGACCGACAATGACGGTGTGGACGATTCGTCCGGTGAGACGCTGTTCTTCACGGTCAATCTGAAGGCGATCAACTGATCGCGCCGAACGGCACTGCAAAATGGGAAAAGCCGGGCATAGCCCGGCTTTTTTATTGCGGAAGCGATACGGCGACAGGTCAGCGCTTTGCGCGAAGCAACACAGTTCACGGCCGTTAAGCGGCCGTGCGGCGTCGGTATCTGATAGGAGCGGGTTTATGCGGGAAAATACGCTGACGACCGTGGCGGGTCACCGTCCCATGGAATTCTTGTTTTTGGGAGTGTCCTGCTTTTCCGAATCCTGCTGAACCCAGCGGAAAAAAATATAAACAGGCAGCGCTATAAGCGCGAGCGTCACAAACGCGTCGATCGTCATGGTTTCATCCATCAGTTCCACCGTTCATCATGAAACGGTGCAAAAACAATGCCCGAAATCCCTTTAAAAAGTCTGAATCCGCTTATTTTCCGGTATGTTACGGAGTGGAACAGGGGGGGAGGTGGAGCTGTCGGAATCTGGAGCAGAAGTGCCGATTTGGAATAGATTCGGACCATAAGAACGATTCCGGCGCTGCGAAGCCGAAATCCTGTCCCGAGAGCCACGTCTCGGGGGCGGGGGGATCATGGCGCACGAAGCCGGAAACTCGAGCGACGCGGCACGTCACCTGAAATATCTACCGGCCAACATTCGTAGTCTGGAAAGGGAAATAAATGGTGGGCGATGAGAGACTCGAACTCCCGACATCCTCGGTGTAAACGAGGCGCTCTACCAACTGAGCTAATCGCCCTTCGCGTGCCTCGGATCATGTCCGCCGCGTCGGTGGCCGTGATGTATTCGGATCGGAAAAAAACCGCAAGAGCTTTTGTGAAGTTTTTTTGTTTTTTTTGCCGAGAGATTTTTCCGTCGCCGCGGCCAGGCGGTAAAAAGCCGGGAACTGCGGGCTTTTTGCCTGAAACACGACCCTAAGACGCCTTGATGGCCTTGTGAAAATCCCGTTACGGAAGCCTGCGGCTGTGGACAAGTTTTTTGTTTTCGTTGGGAAAAGCCCGGAAAATAGCGGCTCTGCGCCATTCGCCTTCAGCGGCCTTCCGGTTTTTCCCGATCAAAATGAAGAAGCTTATTCTTTTGTCGTGAAACCTGCTTGACACCCCCGCACGAACGCCGTAGTTAGCCGCTCATCGAACAGCCGAGGCTGGTTCGAGCGGCGGGACAAGGTTCTGTCGTCAGGAGATGCGGGTGTAGCTCAGTCGGTTAGAGTGCCGGCCTGTCACGCCGGAGGTCGCGGGTTCGAGCCCCGTCACTCGCGCCATCCTGTTCCTCGGAAAAC